>CAZFKB010000029.1:0-30374 GCA_964519785.1 uncultured Candidatus Obscuribacterales bacterium
AATTGTTTTGCCTTTCAAAAAGATTGGTCAAGGCATGAAAGCCATGGGCGAAAAAACCAAAAAAGTGTTCAAAAAGTAAGAACATCGACTAACAAAGTATGAATACGTCGGACTCCTGTAATTTCAGAGTCTGACGTTTTCGTTTAGAATAGCTGCATGGAAATTAGCCCGACACAGCTGAAAGAGCGACTGGACAAAGGGGACCAATTGGTTCTGCTTGATGTTCGCGATCCCCATGAACTGATGATTGCAAACATCGAAGATTCAATCACTCCTATTCACATTCCAAAAGGCGAGCTCAAAGAGCGAATTTCGGAAATTGAATCATTCAAAAACGACAAAGATATTGTGGTTTATTGTCGTACTGGCAAAAGAAGCGTCGAGTGCAGTGCCATTTTAAAAGAGCTTGGATTTACTCGAGTGCTCAATCTGACAGGTGGTCTGCATGCCTGGTCAGACGATGTAGATTGCTCGGTAATGAAGTACTAGTTCGTAAACCAAATGGCCTATGGAACTGAAATGTCGCCCCGGGCATCGATTTCGATTGTGGTCGTTTTGTAATCACTGGACAAAATGAATGAAGAAGGTTTTTCGGGGGCGCCCGATGGAGGCATAAATGTGACCAGACCTGCAAGCCTCATACCTTCAGCCAGTGTCATTTCTTCTTTAATTTGACCGGCAACCTTAATCACATATTTAAAGCCGTTTGGAATTAAGATAGCAAGCCGTTTTCTTGCAAGAAGGCTTGCAGTTTGTTCGGTCGCCTGTACTGTTACTGGTTGCTTAAGCTGCGACGACATTATTTTAGAGCGATGCAAATCGCTTACTAAATCATGGGCAGCAGCTGCTACTAACAATTGCACTTGAGTGTATTCGACTACGCGCAGTGCAAAAAGAGGCACAGCAAAAAACATGAATAAAAAGACCAGAGATTCGAACTTACGGATTCTGTGCCATTTTAAATCAGAGATGCGGTATCTGGATGTCTTTCCCTCAGACACGAAACTACATCGGGAAAACTTCAGGGCCGCCTAAGATCAAAATCTTGTCTTGCTTTTGTGTGTCTACAACCTGGCTATCGCGGCTTGGCTGGTATTTTTTGCGCTTTTCTCTTTGTTCGACAGCTTTGTCGAAATCGTTTAAAACTTGATTGTTGTCTACATGGGCTGGTTTGACTACATTAGTCGGAAGAGCCGACGACAAAAGAATTTGAGACTCTGTCTTTGCTTCGCTCATTGGAGCCAGAGCGCTTGAAAGAGCAGTCGACAGGGCTAAAATTGTGGATACAAAATGCATGGGTTTTTAAACCTTTTCTATGAGTGGTTCGCAATCTGTCCGTAACCTAACCTGAGTATAAGTGTGCAGCCGTCCAAATGAAAGAAAAGATAGGAATCTCTTAATTATCATTGCAACACTAAAACCAAGCACAGCCGGGCGTTTGCCCCTTTCCTAAAGTATTTTTCAGGAAAAATGATCTGCTTTTCAACCGGTGCTCGACGAGCTTGTCAAGCGGTAATTAGTAAGTAGCACTTTCGACAAAACCGATGCGCAATTCTATCCATTTGTAGTGGAAATGCTTACTGTACGCGCGATCTGACTCTGATATAGCCACCCTCTTTAAATCTGCTTGTGGAGGGGTGAGTGTAGTGGACCAATCCACCTTTTTTATTCCAAATGTATTCACCTGATACATCGACCACATCGCCTGGTTGGATGTTCAGATAAGTGCCAAGATTCGTGTTATGTGCAATCAAAACAGTCGAATTGTTCGATAAACGCAAAAGAAATTTCTGGTGCGGAATTCCGGTTGTATCGTCAGGCAGTAATTTGTAGACAACTGCCTGGAATGTGACATGAACCTTGCTCTGACCCTTGCTTTGAGCATCAATCACTTCCTGGTCTGCACTTATTTGTGTTGTGCCTGAAGAATACGTCTGTTGCTCAGCTTGCGCGGTTTGTTCGCCCCGCATGGAACATCCGAAAACGCCTGCCAAAATGGGCAAAATTGTGACTAATACAAGTAAAAATAGGGGCGGGATATGTTTTCGGGGATGCATTTTCTACCTTCGGTATATAGGCTTGATGCCCAAGGATAGCCAATTGATATGGATTTTGATTTTGCTTGGCGTGGTATATAGTGGAATAATAGTTGGAGCCTCATGCTACCTAGAATAGAGTACACGAGAGATTAAAAGCGATGCTAGCTTCTGTTTATCTTACTGGCGAAACGATCAATGACAAAGATGGCATAGCGCTTGCTCGCGACTGGAAAAATGAGTTTCGCACTGGGTTGAGTTCAGGATATGGAGCAGACTGGCGCTCTTTTGCATTTAGTCGCCTGGAAAGCTATGGGTTTAAAGTTGTAAACCCTCTAAGTTTCAGCTATATCAGTTCTTCAGCTACAAGAGATAGTCGAGAAATTGGTCTTGGCGAAACTAACGATATGCGTGTACGACGCGCTTTAGATTTAATAGACCAGAGCGACGCACTTTTAGCTAATCTGGAAGAATCGAACGTTGGCGTAGCAATGGAAATTTTTTACGCGCACCGGCGTGGAAAAATGGTCACTGTGGTTGGACCATCTCCATTCAGTCCGTGGGTGCTTTCACACTCTCAGGCGAGATTCAACGATATTGACAAAGCAATCGAATACATTGCAGAGGAGCAGCCGCGCACAGCTCCAGCTAGTTGGGCAATTCAGTATGAAGCACAACTTTCTGAGCGTTACGAACAGCTTCCTCCGCATGGTGAGCCAGATTACAAATTCATGGGCGGAGAGTTTCCTGTTTTGGTTCTTTCGCCTCATGCTACTGCTTACTGGCACGAAGGCGAGTTCATGGAACCGGATTCATTTACTGGGTCATTGAGTTCGGTCATTAATAAATCGTCTGATTGTCATGCCATGATTTCTAATTTTTGTGCTGTTGCCGATCCCTGCTGGTATTTGGAGACACCGTTTAGAAGAGCAGTCACAGATATAGTTAAGACTGGAAAAATTGGCATGGTTATGATTGTTCTTGGTTCGAGCAATCGTGAAGCAGCTGGTATCCAGATGGCTTATAACGGAAGTCAGAGTAGTGTTTGCAATAACTACTATCACATGCTCAAAAATAAACTTGCAGCTTTCGAGCCTGTGCATGAAACCGAAATGGATATTCAAGCAAGACCGCTTGCTACATTTTTGAGTGACGAACTTCAAACACCAACCGTGGTGCTGAGATTGAGCAAGCGTTATCGCATGCCTCGTTTGCAGCCTGAATTGTTTTCCAAAATGGCGGATACACTGAGCGCATTTGCGCGCTTGGTGGGCGAAGATCTTTTGTGGGGTCAGAAATAAAAATGAGCGAAATTGTGGTGTTGGTGACCTGCCCTCTTGATGGAACGGCAGACACTCTTGCCGAAACGCTTGTCAATTCACGGCTTGCTGCTTGTGTAAACGTGATTTCGGGAGTGAAATCAATTTATCGTTGGAAGGATGGTGTAGAAAAAGATAGCGAAGCGCTGCTCATCATCAAAACTACGACCGAAGTATGGGCAGAACTTGAGTCCAAAATTCATGAAGAGCATCCCTACGAGGTGCCTGAAATTGTCAGCGTTCCCATCGAGCGCGGCTGTGAAAAATATCTGGGCTGGCTCAATGAGTGCGTGGTGAAGAAGGAGCAGGTGAATTCGTGACCAATAAAGCCGAAGCAACCTTAGTCGACGTTTTCTGGAGACGGGTCGCACAGACACCAGAGCGAACCGCAATCATGTTTAAACAAGGTGGTTCATACCAAAATATGAACTGGAAAACCCACGGCGAAAAAACTACCCAATTTCAGCGAGCCTTAATGGCATGTGGGGTCGAGCCTCAAAACAAAATCGGCATCATGAGCCAAAATAGACCAGAGTGGACTTGGGCTGATATGGCAATACTTTCTTGCGGTGCAGTCACTGTTCCAATTTATCCTACACTTAACTCACAAGAAGCTTGTTTTCAAATAGACCACGCTGATTTGACTGGAATATTTGTCGAAAACGAAAAACAGCTCGCAAAAATATTGGAGTCCTGCGAGATTCCGCATAAATCGCTCAAATTCATTGCCATGTTCGAAGGCGATTGTCTGGATAAACCAAACGAGATTTTAATTTATAACCCTTTCGATTTTCCAAATCTAGGTAAAGGAAAAATAGATGATGAGGCGCTTGTGACAAGGCGCGAAGCAGTAAATGAAAACGATCTGGCAAGTATAGTTTTTACCTCAGGAACAACTGGTGTGCCAAAAGGCGCAATGCTTTTACACCGCAATATTTATGCCGTGCTCAAAGATATGTGTGATTTGTGCAAATTCAACGATGAAGACGTGGCTTTGTCTTTCTTGCCGTTTTCACATGTCTACGAGCGTGTGGGAGGGCAGTTCCTCACTATTTTTCAAGGCATTCCGCTTGCCTATGCCGAGTCGATGGAAAATGTTCCTCAGAATTTGGCTGAAGTAAAACCAACTGTTTTAAATGCGGTGCCACGTTTTTACGAAAAAGCTTATCAGCGTGTTCAAGCTCAGATTCGGCATCTTCCAGCAGCCCAGCAGTCTTTTACCCGGTGGGCGATAGGCATCGGAATGCGTGCAACCAGACAAAAAGTTAAAGGTAAAGTCGCTCCAGATATTTTGGATCGAATTTACAAGACCGAATTAAGAATCGCAGATAAACTGGTCTTTTCTAAAATCAGAGAACGATTTGGTGGCAGGCTGCGCATGATGACTTCAGGTGCGGCTCCGCTTGCAAACGAAGTGCATATTTTCTTTGAAGCGATCGGTATGCAAATCATCGAAGGTTATGGTTTGACCGAAACCTGCGCTCCGCTTGCTTGTAATACTTTAGAGGACAACAAATTCCATACTGTAGGAAAAGCGCTTCCGCACTGCGAAGTAAAGCTTGGAAAAGACAACGAGTTATTAGTGCGCGGTGCTAATGTTTTTGCTGGTTATTATAAAAATGAAGAAGCAACTAAAGAAGCTTTCGACCAGGACGGTTTTTTCAAAACCGGCGATATAGCTGAAATTGATGACCAGGGTTATATAAGAATCACAGACCGTAAGAAAGACATCATCATAACATCGGGTGGTAAACACGTTGCTCCTCAGCTGATAGAAAACCTTTTCAAAGGTGAGCCTCTCATATCTCATGTCGTCATATATGGTGACAGGCGTAAATTCATCACTGCTCTGATTTCGCTCAATCAAGAGGGTATCAAGCATTTCTGTGAAAAGAATGGCGTTACTTTTAATACCTTAGAGGATGCAGTCGAGAACGAGAAGTTGAGAGCCGAGATAGACAAAGTTGTTCAAGCCAAAAACAGTAAGCTTGCAAGCTTCGAGAAAATCAAACACTATTGCATCTTGAAGGAAGAGTTTTCGGTCGAAAACAACGAACTTACACCCACTATGAAAGTTAAGCGCAAAGTCGTTATAGAGAAACACAAAGAACTGCTCGACAATCTTTACGAAAAAGACGATTTGCAAGCGCAAAAGACATAGAAGGGTAAAAATTAGAAATGAGGCTGTTATATTAAATACGCTTTACATTCTCTTGGCAACTGTATACAATAATGGCGGCAAATTGTTTTTCAAGTTCTGCCAAAATCGGGCAAAGCCCACTTACTAAAAAACCAAGAGAATTCCGCAAAAGGCTCAGCCGAGGAAAATCTAGCTATGTTTGAATCAATTGGACGAGGATTTAGGCTCATTTGGGCCAGCGTCAAAATGGGCTGGCACGATAAACGTCTTTTGCTTCCCTCTGTTCTCACTGTTGTAAGCAACTTTTTCTTCGCCATTTTGTTGTTCTTGCAAGCTAAGACCGGATTTGGAGGACAGTCCTCTGCTGCAAACCAGTTTGCCACTCAGGGAGGAAAAATTTTCGCTCCAGGCGGAAATCTGCATGAAAAAATCGGATTTCTTGGATTGAACGGACCCATGGACCCATCTGGTATGGCTGGTCTCAGCGGAGCCGTTAACAATGATGCAGTTATGGCAGTCACAGGCATTTTATGCGTGTGGTGGCTTACTAATAGAGTTTTAGAAGGCATCACGACCGCCCTTGTTTACAGTCATTTGACCGAAGGCAAAGGTTCGGGACGATTTTCGACCGCTGCTCTTGCCGTTCTTACAAGTCTTCCAGCCATTATCATGCTTGGTCTTGTTACTCTGGCAGCCAAACGAATTGCTGGATGGCTACGTCATAAGCAAGGTTCAGGCGGAATGTTTGGATTTGGTTTTAACTTTCTAGCTGGAATCATCGAAATATTCTGGACCCTGGCTCAACACTTGATTTTGCCTGCCATCGTTATTGAAGGCACTTCGTTCTGGGGTGCTATGAAGCGAGCAGACAAAATGGCTCAAGG
Source organism: uncultured Candidatus Obscuribacterales bacterium (assembly GCA_964519785.1). Lineage (GTDB taxonomy): Bacteria > Cyanobacteriota > Vampirovibrionia > Obscuribacterales > Obscuribacteraceae > Aved-18. The sequence continues at coordinate 6,380 of CAZFKB010000029.1, forward strand.
TAATTTGCTCACTATTGGTGTGGGCGAAGTTGGAGTCGATGCAATCTGTCGTGGTTTCAGTGCACTGGTTTATGCAATTGGTGTAGGTGGTTTTGGAGCATTCTATTATTTGCAAATACCTATGACCTCGCCACCAGTCATCGCATCTGGAGCTGCCTGGATGGTCTTGCTCATTTTCACCACTGCTCTATCAATATATATACGCGCCGCCTTTTACACCTGCTTATACGTCTGGGCAATCACCGCAGAAGAAGTAGAAGAAGCAATGCGACACGACATAGCTCCACCAGCTCCAATAGCAGCTGCTCTGGGCAAAGCCTAAGGCACCAAATTCGGTACTAAAAATAAATCAGAGCTTTATAAGTCTTTTGCTAAAAATATAGGTGAATCGCTCTGTTTTTGAGACTTTTCTGTGGCTGCTTCAAGTGCGCCAAGCAACAGTCCTAAATTAGAACCGTCATGTGGGAAGCAGGCAACGCCCATCGATTTGACCAGAAGCTTTCCTGGTACCGGATTTGCTTGTGTAGCTCGAAGCACGCGCTCTGCAATATTTGCTGCTGCAAAACTATTGAGACCAGAAATGCTTACAACTATGTCGCCACCATCGTACTGAAAGACGACTCCGTTGAATTCCTGAACTGACTCGATTGTTTTAACAAGATCTCGATACTGATTAGCAATATTGATCCGGCTTGTGTTTCCTGGATTAGTTCTTTCCTGATAGGGCGAATTTTGCAGTTTGCACAAAAGAAGAGCAAGATTTTGACCTGGCGAAAATTTGATTGCATAGTCGGTCAGAAACAAAAACGCCTGGTAGGTATAAAGACCTGAAATCTGGTTAGTAAGTTGATTCTGAATTGCCGAAATTGCTGATATGTCATAAACCTTGGCAATAACCGGGCTTTTCTTTTCAACAGGTTTGGTAGAGCTGACTTTGAGTACTTTAGTTTTAAGAAGATTGGTGAAAGCGTGAATGCGCAAGCTATCAGGCATTCGAATAATGGAGCACAAGTCTTCTATTGTTTTCTTGCCATCAACCTGCAAGTAAATGGTTTTGAGTAAGCGCAAATCGACAGGTTCACCTTTGGTGACAATGTCTTCGAATTGCGCCTCGGATAGGTTGGGGTCGCTTCTTTGAAGAACTGCTTCAGCGCAGTATCCCGCTCCATCAAGGAAGTCGGTAAAATCCATCAACAAAACGCCTTCTAGAATTAAGAGTTCTAGACTGCGGCTTATTGTGGTCTCTTTTGTCGCGACCTGTTCTTCAAAAGTGAAGTCGCCTGTTTTCCAGCTGATTATTTTTAAAAAGCATTCTTCGCCCTGTCCTTTATTTCCCTCAGCATGGACTGGGCGTCCATCGTTGAAAAAGATTTGAACGGATTCTCCAGGACGTGTAATAGAGAGTTTCCCCGACATTCGACCAAGCGAAATGGACTGGAGCAAGTTTGTGATATTTAAAACTTTGAGATTGCCATTGAGTGCAGCTTTTTTGACAGTGAGCTGTTCTAACTCTTCAGAAGGAACGCTGTCATAGGTCTTTTCTAGTATTTTGCGAGCTGCGCTCATTCGAGATGAAGTCATTTCAAATGGTTGTGGACGTTGACTTGTTGAGGTTTTCTGGTCTTCGCCTGGATTGTTTATGCTTTGAGTGATGCGCTCCACGATAGTGGTTGCACTATCGCTAACTTCGGTCCAGACTTTGACCTTTTCTTGATTTTTAACAAAATAGAGTGTCCATTCAAACGAATAGGTTTTGGCCATATATTTGACTGAAACCTGGTATTCGCGCTGCAATGTATTTTCTTGCCAGGCAAAAGTAGTCTTGACGCCCTGCTTTTGCGAGCTTTGCGCCATGATGCGCTTGAGCGTGGCAAAATCAGGTCTGGCATCCAGACGTTGAACTTTTTCGACTTCTCCTGGCCATTTGAACATCAATAAGATCATCCCCCAAAAGTCCCAAGAACAAACGCTGCCAATAATTCCATTTGGCATTCCTTGAGGAAGAATTTAATTGTAAGATTAGGTCATGAGTAATGCAAAACCAAGAATAATAGGACTTGACATTGGAGACAAACGGATTGGTGTCGCCATCTCGGACCCGCTTGGTTACACTGCTGCGGGGCTTGAGACAATCGAGCGTGTGCGTATCAAAGATGATGTGCGCAGGGTCAAAGAAATTGCAGAGCGCCATGGTGCTATAGAGATTGTCATTGGTTTGCCTTACAACATGGACGGCTCTTCGGGTGAACAAGCCGAAAAAGTACGCCAGTTTGCAAGTAAGCTGGCAAGAGCATCTGGCTTGCCCATAATCTATGAAGATGAGCGCTTGAGCACAGTCTCAGCCATTCGCTCGCTTGTTATTCAAGGTGTGAATACAGGCAAGGAGCGTGGATTGGTTGATATGCAAGCTGCAGCGATTATTTTGCAGAAACACCTTGATAGGAAAACCCCACAGCCTTCAGCTTAGGATTCGTTGGGTCGCTTATCACCAGATTTGGTGACACCGGAATGTCTGAGTGGTTTCTCGTTTTTAGAAATTCAAGCGATTTTGCATAATCTGTCACTAAAGTCTCGCACCCAGAACCATGGCTATATCTTTGAGCTTCGGTCAGTTCTTTTTGAGCCAATTCAAGTTGGCAATCATAAATGTAAGATCTAACAAGTTCCAGGCGTGCAAGTGTGAATCTGGGATTATTGCATAATGCAAGACGCACATTGCCAGATTTTTGTGGTAACCATATAGCCTTAAGATTGCGCGGTGTGTAGAATGTCGCGGCAGATAGATTGTTGTTGAATTGTTTGGTGTTTTCGACTACGTTTGCGTCTAGCAAAAATTGCTCGAACGTGGTGCCATCTTTTGCGTTTGAAACGTTGATATCGGTGATTAATATTTTGCCGTGTTTTTTTCGCAATTTTAAATCTAGAGTAAACTCTTTGATTGGCATATTGTTTTTGGAAGTTTCAAGCAGAGTCATACTTCTTGAAACTCTGGTACCGCGCCCATCTAATGAAACTACTTGCATGACAGAACTGTTCACATTTGGGACGGTCAAGACTCTCCAGGGAACAAGTGAAATCTTGCCGTTTTGAAAAATTTCGCCACCGGCAGGCAAAAATAGCTGGTCAAATTTAGCTTGAGCTTTCCTGGTCATCATCGAATGAACATTTTCAATCCACAAGTCTTGTCTTGTGTAATTGGAGTCATAAACCACGTCTATAAACTTGTCGCTAATTTGGGGCGAGGCTTGTGAAACTTCCATCATCACGGCTTGTCTGTGTTCTTCATAAACCTTGCAGACATAAACAATGGCATAGCCGGTGATACCCAGATACAGCCCCAACATCAAAAATATTATGTATGGCTGTTGTCTGAAAGCCAGTAGGCGCGATAAATGCTGCAAAAACATAGTTAATATCACCCGTGAGGACGCTTGGGGCTTTATGTTGGTAAGCTCAGTTTTGTGTACTCTGAGTTCATTCCAGTGTAGGTCATCTAGAGCATTCTGTCGGTATTCCAGCCAACCGAATCAAGCTAAATTATTTATGCAAGCTCTAAAGCTTGTTCATTGCTTTTATTTGTGGCCAGTAAGGACTTTGCTCTAGTTGGTCCATTATGTTCTGCCAGGCTTCTTTTTTGCCTTTGTGTTTTTTTGGCCAGGCCTTTTCGAAAAGTTTGCGAGCTTCTTTTGCTCTGCCAAGGTAATATCTAATAATGACTTCGTCTGCTAATTCGGCTGGCACGTCATCTGGATCGTCGTGGACTTCAAAGGCATCTTTTATCGTTTCGGCACTTCCAAGACCCGCTACACCAGCTCGACTTTTCATTTCAGCAGTATCTAAGGTCAGTTTACCTTTTTTATATTTTAGTGCTACAAATGGTGCTATCCTTCTAGCACCAGAATCTGAAAAAGGTTCCAAAAACGCAACTGTGAATTCTCCATTTTTTGAAATTTTCAATATTTCAGGAGGTTCGCTGAATGTTTTAAAAGACTTATCTATTTTGAGTTTGTCGCTTTCGAGCGGAATTATCATGTATTCGTAAACTGAGCCTGGGTTGATTATTTGGACCACCATCAATCTTGCAGGTAAAAATTCTTCTGGCTTAAACAAAGAAACTTCGGCATCTGGTCTTATATCGATGTGCAAGAGCGCATCATTTTCATGGCTGACATCGACCGAACCTTTGAGCGTTTTGGTGCCAGATTTCAGTTTTACATTGTAGTCGCCTACTGTTTCATTCGTTATCTTTGGCGCGGTTCGTCTGAGGCTTGTGTCTTCATCTGGATTATAAAATTGAGTCTTAGACTGGTTTGATTTCTTTTCTTCTTCATCGTTTTTTGTATTTGATTCTTGGTCGGCTACCACTTCGACATCGGTATGCGAAACTTTATTCTGATTGCATGAAAAAAGCGGTAGAGTGCATGCAAGTAGCACAAATAAATATGCAGGACTCTTAACTCTCAACTGTTGAATCTCCAATTTTGAGCATGCACAAAAAAGAGATTCCATAAATGACTATTGCAATGAGCATCAAACTTCTGATACCAGTGTAAGTTGCCACATACTCAAGCAAGCCGCCAATTACAGCTCCAAGCATATTGAATGCAAGTCCGACGCTTGGTGTCTTTTCTTTATTGAATGAGCCCGAAAAAATGAGACCAGCAAAAAATATTGGTATCGCCGAGAATATCGCAGCCATAGTGCCACCAACTACCATGCCTATAGAGGTAAAACGCTCCAAGGGAGTGAAATATGTAGCGATGAGAGTGATTATCAAACCGGCATAAAGAATTTTTGGTTTATATAAATCCGGCTTTTTGATAATCGCCATATTGGACAAAATAATGGCAATAAGAACAGATAGAATACAAATTGAATTCACCAGCCAGGTGGTTCCGAACACCAGGGCAAGGCGGTCTATGATTGAAAGTTCGAGCAGGAGAAAACCCGAACCTAAAAAGAACAACTGCCAGCGAGCCGCATTTGCATTAGCTCTTACTCGCTTACCGCAAGCAAGCCAGGCAAGTGCTAGAACAAGTACGTTTACACCTAAATAAAGCGGGTCGAAAGCTGTTGGATTCAAGTATAAGAAAGGCCAGTCATCGGTCGATGGACGAACGCCTTCTGTATCCATGTCAGAGTAGTCTGCAAATCCTTTGCTTGCAAGAGCGTCGATTTTGGCTTTTTGTTCTGGTGTCACTGGCGCCATCAAATGCCATACTGAAGTCTCTCGCTTTTTGAAAATTACAGGCTTTATTTTGTCGCCAGTTGCGATGCGTAAATTTGCGGCAATACGCTTGGACAGATAGTCTTCCATGGCTGAGTAAGAAATACTAAGCAGTCCACCAGGTGCTACGTGATTGAGTGCATCGCGAAGTCCGTCTGCGGTGTAGACATAATCGTCGAGGCGCACAGAAAGTGAGTTGCCTGCAACAGTGTGCGAATCCAGAAGTCCGGTGAGAACAAGATCGTATTTCTTGTCTGGATTTTGTCTTAAAAATGCGCGACCATCGTTTACTATCACAGTGACACGCGGGTCGTTATATGCTTTTTCAGGATGCACTTCGTGACCAAGTTTTGCCATAAGCGGATCGATTTCGACAGCATCGACATGTTCGACGCCATGGCGGAGTGCTGCGGCAACATCGTTTCCTGTGCCTGAGCCAAGAACCAGGACACGTTTAGGCTTAATAAGCTCGTAAGGCAAATTGTACTGATTGAAAGCAAATTCTTCTAAGAACTCTTTTCTAGACGATTTATCGATGAAGTCTTGCGATAGGTTCAAAGGTTCCTGGAAGAAAGCCTTATTTACAGTTATGTTCTGTCCAATTTGCTCACTTTTGTTTTTGTCTAGAAATATTGGTGAAACTTCGAATCGGTGATAAGGTGACCACATGGTGCGTGCTAGCGAGTTGAATTCATCTGCTCCAACTACTCCGCGGCTGGGCACCACTAGGGGAATGACTGCGGCTAGCGCAAGAGCGATTATGGCAGGAATTTTCTTTGAATGGTCGTCTTTGAAAATAACCCAGGCAGCTGGAATTCCTGCTAGTGCAAGCCACAAAGATGGGGGTGTGCAAAAGAACGATAAGAATGCAAATGTGAGAATTCCAAGGGTTGAACCTACAAGATCTATTGCATAAGCATCAAGCGATTTAAATTCGTTGAAGAGCTTGCCCAGCTTTTCGCCAATCGCGGCAAAGGTCACCGCGATTAAAGTGATAAAGAAAAAAAACACCACAAGCGATATCGCCATATAACTGTTCACATCGCTTAGAGCCATCGCTGGCGGGTGTGTAGTATCCCACCAGGAAAAGCTTATCTGCGACCGCATCCCTGGTGCCATAACCCAAGTGAGTCCGGTCCAGTCGCAGGTGGCAACAAGACCGACAAATAGTAAAAGTAAAAAAGGAAAATAAGTAAATAGATTGAACTTGCGACCGTTTGTTTGAGAGTCGCGCATAAAGCCGAATCCCAGACCCACATAGCAGGCAATCAATGGGAAATTCTTATATATACTGAATGCTCTGATTTCAGAACCAAGCCAGCGTATGACTACCAGTTCAAGAAAAAGTCCAACGAAGCTCAACCAAAAAAGCTGTGCTGCGACACTCTTTTTTGAGTGGAGTTTTAGTGTGGTTTCGTCAGTCATCCTCTAGCTCTTCCTGTTCGTATGCCTTTGCCAATTCTGTCAAATTGCCCATGATTCGCTGCAACATGTATCGCGATTCTTCCATTATGTCGGCTTTTACTTGCTCGTCAGATGGTTTTGGAATGGAGTCTGCCATTTCGTCATAATTTTGCGCTTCTTCTTGTTTGTTCTGAGAACGGCACAAAACAGCAAGCCTCATCAACAAGCCGCGTACTCTCCAGTGATGGGCTCCTTGTTTTTGCATTCTGATTTCCATCGCTTTTTTCAACAGCCCTTCGACCATCGAAATCTCCTGGGCAGATTCGTAAAAGGTAGCGATGCGCTCATAGGTTCCAGCGTACTGGAGATCAGACTTAACGGTTTCTTCATTTAAAGAAAATATTTCTAGTACCTGAGCGGAGAGTTCTATTGATTTTTCAAATTCCTGGCTGCTCCATGCCATAGTTGCCTGGTCTATCAGTTCTTGAGCAAGTTCAAGAGAGTTTGCGCCGTGAAGTGCAAAGAGTTTCTCCAAATACTCTTTTTGGACTGCGTTTGCTTCCTCGTGCATACCGCGCTTGGAAAGCGTGTAAGAAAGCATGCGCAGCGCTTCGACAACAGTCTTATGATTTTCGCCATATTTTTGTTTGAAAACTTCGACTTGTTTGCGCATCAAGGTTTCGGTACTGTCTGGCAGAGCATTTTTCTTGTCTATTACATCGGCTTGGGCTTTGAGCAAGTTAGATGACTCGATATCTCCTTCCATCGAAAGACACAGAGATAAATGGCGAAGTGATTTTGCTAAGTCTGGATTATCTGAGCCTAAAATTTCTTTTTTTATACTAACTGCTTTGGAAAAGTGTTCTTTTGCATTTGTATAGTCTTTAAAAGTGACATAAATAGTACCTGCCGAATCGTGCATGTTTGCACTTTCTATACTTTTGTGCCCATAGATTTTTTCCATACGCCCTATGCCGGAATTAATCACTTCAACAGATTTTTCTTTGTCTTTTTCCCTTGAATGTAAATCGGATAAAAGTATGAATGACATAGGGTCGCTATGATTCGGGTCAGCGATATTATTTTGAATGAGCTCTTTTACTCTATCTGCCATTTCTTGCGAATCTTTGTCGCGGCCTAGTTTTCGATAGATAAGCGCGACATTGTTAATAATTTTGATTAAAGCCGGATTGTTTTTTCCAAGAAATCTTTCGCGTGCTGAAAGCGCCATTTCGAAGTGGTGAACAGCGTCTTTGTATTTTCCTTGTTCTAGATAAGTTCCGCCAAGATTGTTAGACACAAAAGATTTGGTGAGGCTGTTAGCACCGTAAGCAGTATCGCAAATTGTCAGGGCTCTTTTCAGGAGGATCTCAGCTTCTTCATAACGGCGCAGACGTTGGTTGATCATTGCCAGGTTAGAGAGTGTAGAAATCAGTTCGGGGTGAACTCTGCCAAGTGCATCTTCTTTTATTTGCAGAGAGCGCTTTTGCATTTCTTCTGATTCAAGCAAGCGACCATCAGCATAAAGTATGAGCGCACAGTTGCCCAGTGAGCCACCGTAATAGCGTCCTTTTTGTCCGAAAATTTCTTCTCTTTTAGACAAGCCTTCTTTGAAATTGAGCTCAGCATCGCGAGCATTACCTTGTCGCCATGCAATTTCACCTAACTGATCCACTGCGGTGGCTAATTCTTCTTTGCACTCTTTGAGACTTTTGTCTTCTAAGACTTCACGAAGTAACTCAATTGCTTTTTTGTACTCAGACTGTTTCATGTAAATACTGGACAAATTGATTTTTGCTTTTGCTTTATGAACCAATTTGTTCTTATCTTTGTTTTTGCTCAGTTCTAAAATTGCTTCTTCAAGTTCTTTTTTTCCTGTGTCGAATTCGCCAATTTCGCTACAGGTGCCACCAAGTTCGGTTTGGATTATGGCTATTTCAAGTGCACTGGCTTTTTCTTTGCGCGCCTCAGCAAGTGATTCATGCAATACATTTAAGGAAGAAACATAGTCTCCTTCTTCGAAATGTTCGACTCCCTCAGTCAGTTTATCCTGATAACTCATTGGAATTTTAGTCTCCCTGACCAGTTAATTTCGCTACTTTGGTTATCGTTTCTTTCTGGTTCAACGCCTGTTCGTTTTCTGGCTCGAGTTCTAGAATGCGGTCTATATAAGTGATTGCCTTTTTGTAATCCATTTGGATGGCATGACAGTTTGCAAGATGCAAAAGAGCGTTTATATAACAAGGATTCAGTTGAATTGCTTGTTCGAGCAATTTTTTTGCCTCATCTATTTCGCCTTCGTTTAAAATCAGACTAGCAAGATTACTGAATGGCCACTCAAAGTCTGGATATTCTTCGGTCAAACGCCACCATATTTGTTTAGCTCCTTTTGGGTTGGTCAACATATTGTTGTAACCTTCAATATTTGCAGCCACTGCTTCTTGAGGCACTTCTTTTAGTGGCAGCCTTGTCTTAAGGAAAGTTAGAGCTTTTTGCGCTATTGCTCCATTTTCGTCGCACTCCATCGCCCGCTGCAGAGATTTTCTTGAATGTCCAATCCAGCCAATTGCTTTATATTGTTTTCCAAGTTCGAAGTATTCTCTTGCGCTGAGATCTGGTGGTACTTCTTTTGGTGGCAGTTGCGAATCCATCATGAGCGTCGTGGTAGCGATATAGACATAGTTGTACCTCCACCCTCCTTGCTTACTGCGTTTATTTCTCCTTCGTGAGCATCCATGATTTGTTTGCATAAGTACAGTCCAAGTCCTGTTCCAACGGCCTGGCCTTTTCCTTTTTGACTGCGCCAGAATCGCTCGAACATGAATGGTAACTCTTCTTCTGAAACTCCGATGCCCGAATCTTTGACGAAAATGCTCACTACATTTGGTGTTTCTTCACCCCAGATTTGAATGCTGCCACCCTGGGGAGTAAATTTTATTGCGTTGTCGAGTAAGTTCAAAACCACTCTGCGAATTGCAAAGACGTCTGCTGTGACACTGCCATGATTGCGCGGTAATTCAACCGTTAGTTCGATATTTCTTTGATTAGCTAATACAGATAATTCTTCTACGCAATCTGCAGCAATATCGAAAGCAAACGCCGATTCAAGGGCAAGGTCAGGTTTAGAAAAATCGTATCTGTTTACCTCAATCAAATTCTGCACCATGCGCAGAATGCCTTGATTGCTTCGTCTTAACATAGTTAAAACTTCAGATTGCGATTTGTCGATATCGCCTATAGTTCCATCCATCAGAAGTTCAAGAGTTTTGTCTGCACCGATGAGTGGAGTTTTCAAATCGTGCACAAGTGTAGCTAAAAAGTCTTCCTTTTGTTTGTCATTGACGTTTTTCTCTTCTACTTCCATAGTAGAAATGCAGACACCGATCACTTGCTTGTACTTGTCTTTTAGCGGCCATGCGGCAAGGTCCCAGAAAACATGCTTGCGTCCGTTTCCGTTGGCATCACCGTACTCAATTTTCTGACCGTTTAATTGCAGTGTCTCTTGTTTGGCTAAGACCATTTGCAAGAATTCCTTGCTCACAGAAGGTACCACCTCAAAGAAAGTTTTACCAATCAAATCGGCCGGTTTGAGACCCAATTGATCGGCGACTACAGGTGGTGCTTTTGTTATTATAAAATTAGTATCGAGCTTCCAGACGCCAATTGGAGAGCTGTCCATTGTAGATACCGACTCTTCTGTTCGCGAAGAAGTGCGCGAAATTGTTTCGAACACTAGTTTTGGTGCGCTGATTTTTTGACTGGCGTGACTTTCTTGTCTGTAATTAGTCACGCCAGATTCGCCTATGTCAGTGCAAAATCCTAGATGACCGAGAAATTCTTTGTCGTCGCCAAAAAGTGGGGTGCCTGATTCCATAATTGTTCGGTATGAATTATCGTTGCGCTTCATTCTGTATTCTGCATTGAATGGCGCATGGTCGTTAACAGCCTGTTGCCATAGTGATTGAGTCTTTGCTTTATCTTGCGGATGCATGTTTGAAAGCCATGTTTCGAAGCTGAGACTATTCGATTCGATACCAATAAATTCAAGCCAGGCTTTATTGAAATAATTTCGAGCACCATCCGAATCGGAAATGAAAATCATCTTGCTGATTGAGTTGGCAAGCTGTTTTGTGCTTTCGCGATAACCCGATATTTCCAGTGCGCTTTTGATTTTTTCGGTCATGTCACGAAAAATGATCATGGTTCCAACTACTCGCTTAGAGCGGCTGTGCAAGGGAGAATAATAAGGCTGGAAATGATAGGTTTGCCCTTTATTAACGAGCATTTTGTTTTGACCGACAAAGCTATATCCCTGCAATGTTCGTGCGATTTCAATATTCATTTCGTCAATGTCGAAAGTCTCGTATGACACTACGATATTGGCTAAAATTTCAGAAAGGACTTTTCCAAGCACTTCCTGGTGTTTGTAATTGAACATGCGCTCCATCGCATGGTTCCAGAGCATGATGCGATTTTGCAAATCCAGCACTACAATGCCATCGAATGTGTTTTTCAAAATCAGATCGCTTGCTTGTGAAAGAACTTGAATATTTGCAAGCGAACGCTCGTAAACGCGATAAATTATTTTGATAAGCTCACTGCGATTCAACTGACTTTGAGCTATGACGTCTTGCGCACCAAGTCGAATGAGTTCGAGTGCATTTCCTTCGCTTTGTGATTCAGAAATGACAATTATCGAACTTCTAGGCGCTGCTGAATGAATTTTGGCAAGAGCTTTGCCTGGATCGTCTCCAGTTAAAGAAGAGTCTAGAATGACCACATCGAAATTATCGTTGCGCAGCTTTATCAAACAATCGCGGGGAGAAGCCGCATGGTCCAGGAAAAAGGAGGACGTGCTTTCCTGAAAGCTGTTTTCGAGCATATTCAAAATGTCGTCAAACTGCTTTTGTTCGACTGTAGCTACTAAAACTTTCACTTTAGTCTGCTGCCCACTTAAGTTCGATTAACTATATTTCCAGACTTTCAAATACGAGGTCTGAATTTATATACACACCTTATGTCTAAGACAAAACACTTTACTTAGACACTGGTAAAACTTTGTTTGTTGAGCCGATGGGGTATAATTTCGAGCTTATGAGTCCCATTTACATTGCATTACTAGTAATCACCACCCTGCTTGCCGTAGGAATGATCGCACTTATTCTGGTCCACTCGCCAAAAGGTGAAGGTATGGGCGGTATTGGCGGTTCTGCCAGCATGTTTTCGTCTAAACGTGGCGCCGAAGCAGGTCTCGACCGCATAACCTGGGGCTTCAGCATTGCTTTTCTTCTGTGCTGCATAGTGCTGGGCTTCGGTCTGGTCAAGTAGCCATGGCACTGCCTGCGCAAGAACAGAAACACGCTTTTGTGCATGCGCAATTCGAGCGTATCGCCGCAAAATACGACCTTACAAACGATGTTATTAGTTTTGGCATGCATAGACTCTGGAAAGAGTGTGCAGTCCAGACACTTTTGAAAAACTACACAGGGTCAAAAAACAGAGCTTATCTCGATGTTTGTTGCGGAACTGGCGACTTGTCGTTGAGAATAGCTGGCAAACTTACAAAAGAGGATTCTGTCACCGGTCTTGATTTTTCAGGCAATATGCTTGGTTGCGCCGCTCAGCGTTTGCTAAAAGCAGGAAACATTGCCTGCAACGTAAACTGGATTGAGGGTGATGCACAAAACTTGCCTTTTCAAGCCGACCAATTTGATGGAGCCATAATTAGTTTTGGTCTTCGCAACCTTACTGACCTTCAAAAGGGTATTTGCGAGATGACCCGAGTAGTTAAACCGGGTGGACTTGTGCTCAATTTAGACCTGGGAGAAGCACAGGGTCCAATTTTTGCGCCATTATTCTCTATTCATTTCGATATGGTCGTGCCTTTGATCGGACAGATTCTGCAAAACGACCGTAAAGCTTACACATATTTGCCAGAGTCTAGAACGACTTATCCAAAACCACAGGGAATCACCAAGATTTTTAGTGACGCTGGACTGATCGATGTCAAGCATATTGCGCTCGCCGGCGGTTCGGTGGCTTTGCACACCGGTCGGGTGCCAGGTTAGGTTGTTATGACAAAATCGATTTTGATATCGGTTGGTGATCCTTCTGCCGACAAGCATGCAGCTGCCATCATAAAAGATCTCAAGCAGATTTACCCCGACCTCAAAGTGCGCGGTATGGGCGGTCCTCATATGGAAGACGCCGGGGCCGAGCTGATTTTTAATCTCAAAGACTTTCATGTTTTTGGAATTATCGAGGTTGTAAAGCACATTCCGCGCATTCTTGCGATGGAAGATCGTATTGTCAAAGAAGTGGAAGAATCCAAACCAGAACTTGTTTTACTGGTAGATTTTGGTGGTTTCAATACTCGCCTAGCCCGCAAATTACGGGCTAAATTCAAGAATCTTCCCATCTTATATTTCATTTCTCCCCAGGTCTGGGCATCAAGACCGTGGCGCGCCAAGGCTCTTGCTAAAGTAGTTTCTAAATTGCTTGTCATTTTTCCATTCGAAGAACGATATTATTTAGAAAGAGGAATGCAAGCAACCTTTGTAGGGCACCCGCTTTTGAAACAAATTGGTGATCTGTCTTTGTATCCAAGCAAAGAAGATTTCGCCAAGAAAATCGGTTTTAATCCTGATAATGAGCTAATCTCAATTTTCGCTGGTAGTCGAAAAACTGAAATCAAAAATCATATGCCTGCTTTGATATTGGCTATGGAAGAGCTTCTTTCCAGGCGCCCAGGTATTCAATTCATTTTGTCTATGGCTCGTAGCGAACTTAGACAATTGGCAGAAAGCATGATTAAAAGCTCATCTGTGTTAAATGAACATTTAGGTAAAGCAATTTTCTTGATTGAAAATGAGGACAATTTCAATGCAATGAACGCTTCAGACGTAGTCTGGGCCAAGTCTGGCACGACAACACTTGAAGTTACACTCTTTGGCAAGCCGATGATAATTTTCTATCGAGGCAACTGGATATCCTTTTTTCTTGTTATCCTTTTCAAAACGATAAAGAATGTCGGCATGCCTAATATTCTGGCAAATCGGCAATTAGTCCCTGAATTGATCCAATTCGATTGTCGCGCTCAGCAATTCATTCGATACACAACAGATATGCTCGACGTGCCTGGACTGCGAAAAGAAATTTCTCAAACCCTTTTGACCCTGAGGTCGCAACTGGAAATGGGCGAGAAAAAAATAGACTACGTAAAATCGTGTGCAAGTGAATTAGACAAGTTCTTAGAGGTCGCAAGTTCGAATTGAAAAACGGATTCACTCAAGGACTTGTGTCGGGCGCCAAACTTTATGGACGCCTTCTAAGCTATATCAAACCCTACATGTTTATGTTTGTAGTTGGTTTGCTTGCAGCTATTCCTTCTGGTGCTATGGATGGTGTCATCTCTTTGCTAGCTGGTCAGGGTGTGCAAAAGATTCTTGTTGAAGGGCATAAATCCAAGCTTTACTTCATCCCGATTGCAGTAATGGGAATAGCAGTTGTCCAGGGATTTTTCCAGTTCCTTGAGACTTATTGCATCAGAAAAGTAGGAGCGAGTGCTATTGCCGATTTGCGCAATGAGCTGTTCACCCACCTAGAAAAACAACCTATTCGCTACATCTTATCAACAAAATCTGGTGTACTCGTCAGTCGCATCATTAACGACGTAAATATAATTGAAAATGCTATATCTCAAGCTTTTCAAACGATGATATCTAGATTCATCACTCTCATTTCACTTGCGTTCGTTTTGATTTATCAAAGCTGGTATCTGAGTTTGATTGCACTTTCAATTTTTACTTTGATTGTGCCACCAGTTGCCTATCTTGGCTCCAAAATAAGAAAAGCTTCTAAACGCGGTCAGGAGGCTATTGGAGATCTGGCTGCTGTGCTTTCAGAATCTATTCAAGGTTCCAAAATTGTCACTTCATTCAATTTAGAAGATTATCAAATCGGCAAGTTCAAGCAAACCAATCGTGAATTTTTGCGCAGCATGATCAAAGCCACCAAATCAGAAGCGATTCAATCGCCCATTTTGACCTTGATCGGAGCTGCAGGTATTGCTGCAGTGGTTTATGTGGCTGGCCATCAAGTTGTGAATCATCAGCTTACAATTGGTGCTTTGACTTCTTTTATTATCGCTTTGATTTTGTTGTATTCGCCGCTCAAAACGATGGGGCGCGTAAATGGGATAGTGCAACCAGCGCTGGCTGCTGCAACTCGAATTTTTGAAGTCTTAGACAAAGAGCCAGAAATGGTCGATTCTCCGGGTGCAATAGATTTGCCAAAAGGCTCTCATAATCTAAAACTGGATAAAGTCGGCTTCGTTTATCCTGGGCAAGACAGACGAGTCTTAGACGATATCTCGATAGATATTCCTTCTGGAACAATGGTGGCATTAGTTGGACTCTCGGGAGCTGGAAAATCAACAATCGCAAACCTAGTACCGCGTTTTTATGACGTCACAGATGGTGCCATCTACATAGATGGCAAAACACTTCCAGAATATACGATGAAATCGCTTCGCAGCGAAATAGCGATGGTCACACAAGATAATTTCTTGTTTCATACAACAGTCCGCGAAAATATTCGATTAGGCAAAATTGATGCCACTGAAGAAGAAATTTTGGAAGCTGCAAAAGCTGCTTATTGCCATGATTTTATCACGGCTCTACCTGAAGGCTATAATACCGAAATAGGTGAGCGAGGCGTAAGACTATCTGGTGGACAGCAACAGCGTGTGGCTATTGCCAGAGCAATTCTAAAAGATGCTCCGATTTTGATTTTGGACGAGGCTACAAGTTCTCTAGACAACGAGTCTGAAGCTTACGTACAAAAAGCATTGAACAATTTGATGAAGAATCGCACAACAATTGTCATTGCGCACAGACTCTCAACTATTCGTAACGCCGACAAAATTCTTGTACTGGACCAGGGCAAAATTGCCGAGCAAGGCACACATACCCAATTGGAAAAACAAAACGGCATCTATGCAAGGCTGCTTGCAGCTCAGTTCGAGCGAACATCAGCCTTACTATAGTAAAATCGTATTTAAGGATTTAAGTTCGATTTTGTCAGGTCCACCACAAATGGTGGCTGTTTATAGTCTTTAGGCATATAGTTGAGAGGAATTGAAGTCAGATTGCCGTCTCGCAAGCAAATGTATTGCGGCGACATGATTTCGACTTGTGCTTCATTGAATTTGTCTAAAATCTTCAAATGCAGGTCCGAATATACCTGTGGTAAGTCGTTAGCTAACTTGGTGAATGCATTTATCTGATACGTGATGTAATAATCGTCTAGTGAGGTCTGAAGCACGAATGGTTTTGGTTCTGATTCGATGCCTGGACATTCCAGAGCCGCATTTATTAGTAGACTCTGAATTTGCTCATAAGGCGATTCATAGCCAATGGTGACACTGGTATAGATAGTCAGAGTGCCTGTTTTGGCATGAATCGAATAGTTCATCACATTTGTATTGAGAATTTGTGCATTTGGAATTGACACTATCTCGTTTTTAGGTGTTTTCAGTCTGGTGACAAAAAGTGTTTTTTCAACTACGTCGCCTGTGCATTCGCCTATTTTAACCCGGTCACCCAACTTGAATGCGTTGGTGTAAGTCAAAACCGTTCCTGCCATAACATTGCCTACAACACCAGTCGAACCAAGTGATACCAAAAGTCCAAGCAGAAGACCAACTTGATTGAAAGCAGGCGATCCCCAGCCAGGTAAATACGGCAGTGCCACCATGAATGCGATTACAAAAATGAGTCCGCGCACAAGTTTGTATGTAGGTTCAGCCCAGTCTGGGTCGAAATCTGCTACGCGAATAGTCGAGTCTTCCAGAGCGTTAAAGATAAAGTGAGCGAAACTATTGACCAGATAAGCTATTACAATAATGCCAACAAGAGCGAGAGTTTCTGGTATAAAATCGATAATGCCATCTATAAATGCATGAAGTGGTGCTATTGCATTTGCCACAATTGCTTTCGACAAATGACGCGTGCCTGGAAAGAAAGATAAGCACTGGAGCACGTAACCAATCACAATAAAAATAATTAGTGCTATTTGAGTGAAGCGTACAAAGCTCACGATTAGCTCATAGAGAGCGTGTTCGCCGATGAGTTCTGCTTGTTGAATTTTAATCGCTTTGATACGATGCCCGCGCCAGCTTTTTAGTTTCAGATAAAGCGACGTTGTAAGCCTTGTCACAAGGGCAAGCATGAAAATGAGGATTATGCTACAAAGTACGCTCAAACCAACACCTGTAGCAATAGAGCCTGCATTTACCTTTTCGATGCGCTGAGCTAGTGCATAGCGCATCTTTCCGGCGAAATCTCGGGCAAGCTTGGATGATGAACTCTGCGCAATTCTTGCATCTTCACCAGTTACGGTGGCAATACGTTCGGTCCCCGATAAAATATCAGTGCCTTGAGCAGTTTCTAGCGTTTGAATTGAATTTATATCGAAATCAGGGTCTTCTGAAAGATGGCGCAAAATTTTTGAAGTTCGCTCTGCTCGCTCTAGTGGGGTACGATTGTCAAAGCTGGAATAAAAAACAAAAAGGCGCTTTCCGTTTACGACTACCGCTGCTCCTTGATTTTCTTCGTCTGTTGGTGTCTGAGCCAAAGACAATGGCACCGTCACAAGACAAGAAAACAATAAAATCAGCAGACTAGCACACGCTTTGAGCCTGAAAATTCCGGTCATAAAAGGTTATTATCCCTTCAGGGGCGACAATTACTTAGTGCCACCAGTAGGAATCGAAAAATCCCATGACATCTTTACTGCAATTTTCCTGAAATCAAAACAATCACCGAGATAATTCCCCAGAGCATTGACAATCCCAGAGAAAGCGCTCTATTTGCTCTATCTTTAGAGAGCAAGGCAACAAGTAGAAATATTAGGGCAAAGCCGCAAGGCAATAAAAATTTGAGCTGTTTAGGCAGAAAATCAGAAAAGTAAGCAATAGGAGCAAAAATAATCGACAATGATATGGCAGGTGTCTTCACCGCTTGTAGCAGTTTTTCTTTGCTTAAATCGTTTGTCATGCTCCAAATATTCCACAGTGAGCTGATTTTTACCACCTAAACTGTTGAAACCATGTATCATTTTTCCATCTTTTCAGGAACCAGAAAATTATGACTACAGCTAGTTATGCAGCGCAAATCGCTCAAGAATTGAAAGTCAATCTAGGTCAGGTCGAGGCTACTCTAAAGCTTTTGGCGGAAGATTGCACAGTTCCTTTTATTGCTCGGTACAGAAAAGAAGCTACCGGATCGCTAGACGAGGTAGTGATTACCGCTATTCGCGATGCTAACGAACGTATGATCCAGTTCGATAAGCGCAAAGCAGCTATTGTCAAATCGCTTAGTGAGCGTAATTTATTGACAGACGAGTTGTCTAATAAAATAAACGCCGCAACAGGCATTAACGAGCTCGAAGACATTTATCTTCCTTATAAACCCAAGCGCAAAACCAGAGCAAGTGTCGCGCGCGAGAAGGGATTAGAACCACTTGCTATCGACATTTTTAACTACAAAATCAAAGAAGTAAACAAAGCCGCTGAAGCCTTCATAGATAAAGAAAAGGGCGTTGAAAATGTAGAACAAGCGCTTGATGGTGCTTGCGACATCATGGCAGAATGGATGAGTGAACACGAGCAACTGCGCAAACAGTTACGTCAATACTGGGCAAAGAACAGTGTCATAACTTCTACACTTGCAAAAGGCAAAGAACAAGAAGGTCAGAAATTCAAAGATTATTTTGATTGGAGTGAAAAGGTAACGGCAGCTCCTTCTCATCGCATTCTTGCGATGTATCGCGGTGAAGCCGAAGGCATTTTGAAGATAGCGGTTTATCCGGATTATAAAGCTGCTTTTGACTTGATGCGAAATATATTTATCAAGGGAAAAGGTGAATGCACCGAGCTCATCGAAGAAACAATCGAAGACGCATACGAAAGACTTTTGTCACCATCTATGGAGTCGGAACTCAGAGCTGAGTTGAAAAATCGAGCCGATGTGGAAGCAATAAAAGTATTTACCAAAAATCTGCGCGAGTTGCTCATGGCACCACCGCTGGGGCAGGAATCTATGGTGGCTTTAGACCCGGGTTTCAGAACTGGATGTAAGCTTGTCTGTCTCAGCCCTCAAGGTGATTTGCTTAAACACGACGTCGTCTATCCGCATATGGACGGAGCTGGTGAAGGGGCAAAACAAGCAAAACTAAAAGCCGAGCAAAAGATTCTCGATCTGGTCAAAGAATTTAACGTCACCGCAATTGCTATAGGCAATGGAACCGCCGGGCGAGAAACTGAGGAGTTTGTCCGAAATATTGACTGGGCTAACAATAAAATTGAGCCACCACAAATAGTGATGGTGAATGAATCAGGTGCTTCTATATATTCTGCATCGGAAGTCGCACGCGATGAGTTTCCAGACCACGACCTCACCGTTCGTGGTGCTGTTTCAATAGGCAGACGTTTGATGGATCCGCTTGCAGAACTTGTAAAAATTGATCCAAAATCTATTGGTGTAGGTCAGTATCAGCACGATGTTGACCAGACGGCTTTGCAAGCTAGTCTTGATGACACTGTTATGAGTTGTGTCAACTCTGTCGGAGTAGAGTTGAATACAGCAAGCAAACAATTGCTTTCTTATGTATCTGGTCTTGGTAATCAAATTGCATCCAACATAGTTAAATACAGACAAGAGAACGGTCCCTTCAAATCAAAAGCTGAACTTAAGAAAGTTACTCGTCTAGGTCCTAAAGCTTTCGAGCAAAGCGCAGGGTTTTTGCGTATTCGCGGTGCTAAAAATCCGCTCGATTCAAGTGCTGTTCATCCCGAAAGTTATGGTGTAGTTGAAGCCATGGCTAAAGATCAGGGTCTTAAATTGGCTGATCTCATGACTGATGTGGACGCCCGTAAAAAAATTGACCTGAAAAAATATGTCAATGACAAAATTGGTTTGCCTACTCTCAACGACATTATGCAAGAGTTAGAAAAACCAGGTCGAGATCCTCGGGCCAAGCTTGAAGCAGTCAAATTTGCTGAAGGTGTTCATTCATTAAACGATTTAAAAGAAGGAATGAAGCTTCCTGGAATTGTAACTAACGTCACTGCCTTTGGTGCTTTTGTTGACGTAGGCGTTCACCAAGACGGTCTAGTACATGTGAGCGAATTAGCCAACAAGTTTGTGAAAGACCCAAGCGAAGTGGTTACTGTACAACAAAAAGTTCAGGTTACAGTGCTTCAAGTAGATGTGGATCGTAAACGCATATCGCTTAGTATGAAGAGATAGTCCTAGGGTGGAGTGGGTTTCTCGCTCATTTTATGGCTATCTATTTCTTTTCTTTGGATAATGCCCCAAACATTGCGCCATACACTATGTGACCAGCAAGATAAGTGGTTAGAATTGATTTCTTTTTGAATCGTTCTTTGCCTATCAACGGCATGAATATAAAGGCGCCACCAGCCCAAAGCAATAGACCCCAAGTTAGGGGTTTTATTGTTTTGGGACAAAGTGAAACCTTCTTGTACAAAGATTCGTAAGCCAGTGGAAACACAATAGACCCAAGAGCATAATGAACTAACGCGCCTGTCGTCCACTTTTTGCTGCCTTCGGGAGGATCGATTTCGTAATTAGCTTTAGAGCCAAGCACCGCAGGAATATCGACTGAATCTAAGCCAATCTTATCAGCATTCTCCATGGTATCACTCATCATTTTGGTGGCAACCGCACCGGCGTTGAATAATTGAAACATGCGAGCAAACGTAATCATTTAGACCTCATTATTTTTAACAGATGCAGCATCAGCTAAGGCCGTTAAAACACTCGGAGATAACTCGCTTGCGCTCTCTTTGCCGCTTACTTGCTCTTTGCCTATTCCACCATAGGTCGGAAGTATTTTATTCACTTGACCCATAATGTCTGTGACTGCACCAGGGAAGATACCATTTAGTTTGCTCAGAATCTGCGCTGGCAATGTGATTATCAATTCAGGGTCGCCACGTCGGCAAGCTTCAACAATTTGTTTTGCGGCCGAATTGCCATCGGCGCTCAAAAATGGCATTGAGTCGCCAATGCTGAACCAGGCGAATTCTTTTTCGTTCTGTCCTTTGAATTGAGCATTAACATGGCTCCCTGTGCGCATCAAGCCTGGGCAAACTGAAGTGACATAGACTTTATCGCGCAAAAGTTCCATGCGCAAACCTTCTGAATAGCCAAGTAAGGCGAATTTGCTAACAGCGTATGGCAGTAAATGCGGTACCGCGACTTTGCCACCAATAGAGGAGATATTTACAATGCGTCCGTTTTTTCGTGCACGCATACCCGGTGAAAACGCCATGGTCATGTAAAGTGGACCCCAGAAGTGGGTTTTTAGAGCATCTTCATAATCTGCGGTAGTCATCGAATCCATTGGTCCTACTTGGATGACGCCTGCATTATTGATGAGCACGTCTACTGATCCGTAGTGTTCCATTGCGTATGCGGCAGTGTTATTCACTTCATCTTGATTCGTGACGTCACAGGCTCTGACAGCAACGTCGATGTTTGCTTTTTGAAGTTCGCTTTGTGCACGTTCTAGCTCAGATTGATCGCGTGCAATAAGAAGCAGCTTGGCGCCTTCTTTTCCTAGCCTTCGAGCCATTAAAAGCCCAAGACCCCGTGAGCCGCCGCTTATAACGACAACTTTGCCCATAAATGAGTATTGACGCATGAGCCTGCTGCAAGCTGTCACAGCTCCCGCCAGTAAAAGCCCCCCGACTAAGCCGCTTCGAATGAGTGCGTACATATTTAGCTCCTTTGCCGAGGCAGTGGATGATTGATGATGAAGGCTGAATAGCATAAGCAAGCCTTGGGCATCACGCTTGACTAGCATTTTGAGAATTAACTATCTAGTAGAGGAAAAGCAGGTATAATGTATATAACTGGATCTTTTCTGCGAATAATTCACATTTGAGCTCCTCGACACCTCACATAGGAGTTCAACATGGATTGCGATAGCAAAATTTTGCCATGCGAGATTTTGAATCAGCTGAAGAAAGACCTGGTAACCATTGCCAAATCAACAATTACAGACTTCGATGCAACTTACGAATTTGCTCCAAATGCGGTGCTTTCTATTCATCTAGATAAGCGTCCTTCTGGTGAGTTTCATGTTCAAGTCAAATCTCCCTATGGCGAAGAAACTGTCGTTCAGTCAAATCACAAGAATATGATTCCTCTTGTGGTCGGATTTTGCTGGAAAGCTGTATGCCAGATTTTAGTGAAGAATAACTTAGATAACTGTACACGCACTAATCACGGTGGCGCAGACGAAATTCTTGCGCTACACAAGTCGATTAGAGACTTCAGTAAGAATAAAAATGCTATTCCATATTCATCATCTGACATTTTTCCAAGCGAAGGCTACGAACTAATGCATGTTCAGCTCGAGAATGGACGCTGTTTAATGACGATCGCAACTAAGCATGTCCACGGAAACCCTATTAAGTCTATCGTAGACGTTCAAAATCCAGACCAGATTCCTCAACGAGGAAGATCATTGGTCGACGATCTTTTAGGCAGCTGGCTGCGTCCTTCGACCGTTAAAACCTTTAAAACCGCTGCAAGTGTGGTGAATCGTCAACGATCAACCCAAATGCATCAGTTGAGCGACCACATCATATTCTAGATTTTACTTTCGAGTAAAAAAGGAGAGTCCAATTGGACTTGTTATTTTTTATTGTCTCCATTGCTTTAGCGGTCTTTTTTGCCATTCTTTCGCTGGCACTCGTTTCGATTGCTGTTACATGGCAATACATTCAGTGAACAGTCTGTTTGGTCAAAAAGCATACCAAATCAAAGATCTTCCTCGCGGGCGGCGCACAGTTGTGGATCTTTTAAGCGTTATAAGCAAAAAAGCGAAACCCGGCTATCTTGTTTGCGACATTGATATGAGCTGGGCTACGCAAGAAAGAGCGAAATTGTTGGAAGGTGGCAACCGTGTAACAATAACAGCTTTCTTTTTAAAAGCGATTGGTCTTGCACAGCGTACCAACCCACTGAGCCGATCTGAAGTTTTGCCATGGGGAAAAAGAGTTTTATACAATGATATCGTAGCTGGTTTCACTGTCGAACGTGATGTTGATAGGAAACCGTCTGTATTTTTTGGTGAGATTGTTCAACCCGACATCAAGTCCTTGGCGGACCTGGCTTCAGAATTAAGCAACTATGCTCTTAAGCCAATTGATAAAGTAACAACGTTGCAGAAACAATATTTATTTTCGGGATTGCCGGCTCTTCTTCGAAGAGTGCTATTAGATTTTGCAACTAGAATTCCATCATCGCGCTTGGCTTTCCAAAAGTCCACTTTTGGTCTGACCTCGCTTGGAAAATACGGTATAAAATCTGTATTGAGCCCCTGCATATGCACATCTACATTCACAGTCGGATCGCAAGAAGACAGACCAGTAGCCAGCGATGGCGTTCTTTATATTAAACCTATGATTACCCTTGTTTTGAGTTTTGATCAAAGAGTGCTCGATCCAATTATTGCATTGGGATTTTTAAATGATGTAAAAGATTTGATGGAAGGCGGAATGAGCCAGCATCTTATAAGCGAGGCTGTTTAAGTTTTACCAGCGATATTTAGATCTGTCTGGAGTATCTGAAGAATTGACTGCAATTTTTCTTCCTTCCAGATGTGTGCCATGAAGAATGGTAATTGCGTCGGCAGCTGCATATTGTGAGTTCATTTCGACAAAGGCAAAGCCTCTTTGCTTACCTGTTTCACGATCGAAAGGAATCGCAATCGATGATACAGGACCAGCTTGTTCAAAATGCTTTTGAAGGCGCTCTTCGGACACGTCATAAGGTAGATTGCCCACATAGAGCTTCTTGGAATGATTATACATTTACACTTCTTTTGACACTAATAACGGTATCTAACAGTTTCGACCGCATTACCCCAGTGTCGGGAGCTACTTATATTATGGGACTTTAAAAGGACTATTATTCAAAAGGTCTGAGATTTTGTGACAAATGTTATTGCAGGAGCTCGTTTAGGCATTCAGTGCACGAGTGTAAAAAAGGCAATTGCGCTCAGCGCTGCGATAGCAGCTGCCGCTATTCCGGCAATCTTTGTCATTTGTGCGCGTTTGCGCGCAATCATGGCATTATCGATGAGCATTTGAACGCGCCGAGGAAATACCTCTAGACGTTCCATAAGCTTTGCTGGAGATTCAAATCTTGTTTTTGGATCTTTTTCCAGACATTTTTCGATTATCTCGTCTAGTTCACCAGGTATTTGCGGGTCGTTTTTAACACAAGATATTCGTGGTGGCAGTTTTAATTCGTGTTGGTTTTTTAA
>CAZFKB010000030.1:0-29318 GCA_964519785.1 uncultured Candidatus Obscuribacterales bacterium
TATCCGCAACCTGAAAAGACTTCTGAGAAGAAGCCTGATGTGGTTCAGCAAAATATTGAAGCTATTAGAGAGTACGCCTACGAAGCTTTTGACAAACTTGATACCAATGGTAATGGCTTCATAGAAACTAGCGAGCTCTATGATGCGCTGGAAGACGATACTATTCCGATGCGAGAAAAGTCATACATCATGTTTCTGCTCAATCATCAGGATGAAATTTCTGATTGCGAAGACGAAGGCGTTGCCGAGATGGTCGATGGAATTTCTAGAATGGATTTAGAACAGTATTTCAGGATAATTTTGCAGCGACTTGCAATTTAAATCATACACCCAGAAGTTGATTTCTTCGCTGCATCATCAAATCATATACATGTTGCTGCAAGCCATAAGCGTAAAGTTCTTTAAGTTCGGAATTGTAGTATCTCCAATTGTAACGCCATTCTTGGTCAATTCTGACTTGCAAACGTTTCTGTAAAGCTTCTACAATTTTATGTCTAGCTATTAGCCGCATCGAATCTTGTTGTGATTCGGGAAGTTCACTAATTGGTCTTTTGCCGACAAAAATTGCCTTTGTTTTTTCTGGATTCAGTTGATAAAAATCATAGTGGTCATTCAATACATCCATTATTTCATCTGGCAATTTGCGAGTTCCAAAAATACGCATAGCCAAATTTGCACCGTGAGTGCGCTTATGAAGTTTTCCGCTTTGAAGTAGGGCATCTTTTGGAGTGCCCGAGGTTAACTCTCTTAAAAAGGTTTCGAGAGCCTGTTCATTTACACTATTAAATTTTCCTTCCAACGAAATCAATTTTCTGGCAATGATTCTTGCACTTTCTCTATATCGTTTTGCAATCCAGTAATTTCCGGAATTGTGTTTGAAATCGCTGTCCATTTGTTTTACGAAATCAATGAAATCCTGTTGAAGTAAATTTTCGTTAGAACTCTTTCTGAATGCGTCCAATATGTCGTCTTCGTGAACAGAGCTTCCTCTTCTCGCTCGATAGTTGCTCTGAATTTCTTTCATATAGGTTTGTAAAACTGATTCGTCAATGTCACCAAATTTTGATGCATTTCCAATCTTTTTGCTTAGCGTTTCTTGTATAGACAGACGCACCGATGAGAGAAATTGGTGATGATGAACAAGCTCATGGAACATCATGTAAGGCAAAATTTGGTCCACATCCGGAGACAAAAAGCCTTGCGCGCCAATAGTTAGTAATAATCTTCTTTCTTGATAGTAGCCACCTGCTTCGGTTAGGTCATCTAGTTGATAATTCACTAGCATATTGCGTTTTTCTAGGAAATCGTTGAGTTCACGAGATACTAGACTAAACCTCGAGTTAACGGCATCTCCTATTTGATTAGTTAATAGTGCCTGTCTAATTTGAAGAATTTTTAGTTCTATTTCCATCTTTTTAAGTTTTTCTCCCGAACGTAATAGGTCATCGGGAGTAGAAGCAGAGTTAGTGCTCAATTCAGTATGAGTTTGTCTGAAACTTTCTACGTCTCTGTAGAGTCTACGGACTTCTTTGTCCATAGTTTTTGCTTCAACAGCCAGATGACTTCGATCGAGCAACCAGGCTGGATCATTTCGATCAAATATTTTGAAAAACTCTTCCGCTGAATGATCGTCAAAATGGGGTAGAATTCTTTTCATTTCCGCTATAGCATTTGCATCTGGAGTGAAACTTCCTCTGTGTCCAATCAAAGATTCTACCCTGGCTTCAAGCGGGTCTAGCCCATACCAAGGGCTAAGATGCACTTTGAGATCGGAATGTACAGCTGGCCAGTCAGCTCTTAATTTTCCTAATTCTTCTGCAAATTCAAAGTCTGCTTTAAATTGAGCTTCATGATGAGCGAAGAAATTGAAACCATGATGATTCAAGCTGTCAGCTGGATCCTTAGCAGCGCGCCAAATGTCAGCAGCTACTTGGTTGATATTGACATTCGGATCAGCCGCTATCGCAGCTTTCAGGTGAGACTCAACTGCAGTATCAAACTGTTTTTTCTCGCGTAAATACTGAGCTCTTCGCTCGAAAACACTTTCTAATATTGGATGGTGTATTCCTTCATTCCAATGTTTGCTCAAACGCATTTTGTCTAAAATTACTTCTGGATTGATCAGATCCGTTCCAAGTTGAGCCGGATAGGACGCGACGGCAGGAAGGACAACTTCACGACTTGAATCGAAGGAGTTTCGACCTTTTAGAGCTGGAACTTCTGCAGTTTTTATTTTAGTACTTTCAGGTGCTTCTTTTGTAACACTGCGGGTCGTATCACGGCTATGTGTTAGATGTCTTTTCGAGGAAAATAAGGCTTTTTCTGATCTTTGCAAAATCAATTCTAGTTCTGCTTGATTAGAATTGACTCCGTTTGGCTGTGTTCGCATTGAGCTGCCGATAGGCTGGGCTGCTGGTTCTATCGTTACAACTTTCGCCGCTCCCTTGCCGTGGATTTTTTCATAGGCAGCAATTATTTCAGGAAGCTGTTCTTGAAGTCTTTTCATTTGTGCATCATGGAATTCGGCAGAGTTTTTGAACATTCTTCTGAAGAGTGAATTACTGCCTATGTCTGTTTCGTTTACTCTGGCAAATACTTCGCTTTGTGCAGCATCAAATGTCTTTTGTCTTCCTATGCCTTCAAGTTTGTACCTCGTTATAAGATCGATTCCAGCATCATCTTTGTTTGGCAGGAAATAAGTAATCTCTTTCAACTGATCTTTGGAAAAGCTTCTTCTTATAAATCCGTCTTGTCTTAATCGCTCAAGATCCCGTGCAAAGGCTTGGCGAGCTTCTAGAGACGCGGAGACTTCTACCCATTGTGTATTCGAATTCTTTTTGAGAGCACCTAAAATCAGATCCAATCCATGGGAGACTTCATGTTTAACTGTAATCGGAATTCTCTCATGAGACAGATTTTCGGCAATTAGGACGATTTCTTTTGTGCCGGGAGAAAAGAATGCCGGCGTGGACGAATAGTCCAGGTCGGTGGTATAGCCACGCGGGTGTTCACGTAGTAAACCAGTGGGGAAGATATCTTCAACACTTTTTACTATGCGTACTTTGATTCCGGCTGCTTTTAATGCCTCTTGCTGATAAGTGGGAAGATTGTCTAATGCGTTCACTACAGACTTTTGAAAGTCTTGAGGAGCTCCATTCGATACGACTTCTATTTTGCCCGGTGCACTTACTCGCTCCGATTTTGCAGTCAGCAATGAGAGATGTTCAGGTGCAGGTGTTCCGTTTAGTAAATGGAATTGCACATCTTCAGCGTTTACGTGGGTAATGATAGGAACACTTTCTGATAGTTGGGTTTGGCGAACAGCCATCCAACTGCTATTAGCGCTTAGTTCGTTGGTTGGAGACAGAATATCTTGGCGAATTTTTCCGAGTTGTTCAAGGTTCGCCATGTAAGGGGAGCTGAACAAGTCCTTTCCATTGAGAGATTGTCTGAAAGCCAGAAAGTCTTTGGTAGGAATATCGATATATATAATTCGTGCATCGCTAGTATTTCTGGAGAGAAGATTTGCTCTGTCGACAAAAAATTCTGGTTTGAAGTTGCCGTTGAAAATGGCGTCGGGATGAACGCCTGAACCTATATGTGCATACATGCGCGTAAAGCCTGGCTTGACTTGAGTTTGAAATGCATCGCTAAGTGCTGGAGACCAATCTAGGTAAGATAACCCGTACTTCATTCGTTTATAAGTCAGGTAAGGTTGATTCTTGTCACCAAATTTGATTTTTTCTACGCTTCCATTAAAATCGCGCTCAATGAAGATTTGTTCGTTAGTTGATTTGATTTCGACTAGCAGATCATTCTCGAACTTGTAAACTGCTCCTGTTTCGGGATTTTCAAATAGTATAGAATCCTTGGTCTTTCCAGGTTTTTGTTTGTACCCATTGGCAGCAAGTTGAGCTGGGGTGAGTCCAGTTACTTCGCGCATGGGTCCATGGCTTTTTGGATAGTATCTCTCGAAATCCTTGATACCGCCAATGTTTAAAGCTGCATTCTCTCCAAATCCAAAGAACAGATCTCTTTCGAAGACCATATGTTCAGTCTTGCCCTGAACCTTAAAAGTGTGAGAACCTGTCCACCAGGTTTCGTTGCGATTTAGATTGCTTGGAGAGAAAACCGATTCTCTTACAGTATCCAATGTGTTGCCATCAACGGCATATTCAAGTTTGTAACGGCTAGCTCCTGTGGAATCTAAGCGTGGTAATAAGTGACCTGGTAATTCACTCTTCGGTATATCGACGTATAGGAGAGTTCCATCACTACCAGCCTGGCGTAACGCTATGATAGGGTCGTCAGTATAAACAGGCGACTGCTCAGCCCGTCTTTCAATCAACATTTTGAATTCTGCTAACTCGTTTTCATCTAAGTTGCCATCAAAATACTTTTGTTGCAGTTCGTTGTAGCGTTTAGCACTGGACATGTCTTTGACACGATATATCTCTGAGACCAAATCATCTTCAGCTTTTACGCCACGATACAAACGCACCATATCTGGTGATGGAAGAGTTTCGACAGTATCCACTCTGGAGCGCCAATTCTCAGGGAATTCTCTAATTTGACCGATTTGTGAGGGCTTCTCGAATTTTATAGTTCTATGTTCGGCTGTTCTTAATTCAGCCATAGTTACTATTCCGTCTGAGTCATACTCGAATCTCACGGAATGAGCGTCTCTATATTCAACGCTTGTAAGCCGAAATCGAGAATCGATACCGTTATGGTAGATCGCTTTTGATTCGAACGTCATAACAACGCCTTGGGCATCGTCCACATATATTAGTCGAAATGGATCTCCTTCTGGACCATGCATGGCGACTAATTTGAAATTGCCAAAGCGTTGATCGAATTTGAGATAATGATCACCTATTTTAGCTTCCTTGGCAGTTTTGCCCATTACAAACATTTCTTTGGGGGACACCGTGTTAATTCGAACTTCTCGTGCGGCGCCAGAAGCGTAATTTATCTCATGTTTGATCGGTAAATCCTTAGATGAAGGTGGAGTGATTCCCACTGCGTCTATTTCTTGACGTGCCCTTGTTGTCATCGCATTCTCAAAGCTATCAATTGAGTCAAGTGTAAATGAATGCCCATTTATAAACACAGTGTCTCCGGGATAAATTACTGTCTCAGGTCCACCTTCTATTTTCTCGGGTTTGTTCTCGCCTTTACGCAAGACTGTTACACCATCACTGTTGTTCGGGTTTATCACTCTATAGTTGCCGTCATCAGCTCTGGTGGCAAAAGCCATTCTATTTTCAAGAATCGATCCTCCTAAGTCGAACATTCCTTCTTGAGGTTTTATTGCTTTGGCTTCAACACGACCGTTTACCAGTGAGTGCTGTATGAATATTGGTCCGGACTCAGTTAATTCGCTTGGGTCGTTTTTCCAGTGAACGCGTGTGTCATTTGAGAGTAGATTATCGGGCTCGACATTTGATTTGAATCTGTTTAAAAGCGTCTCAATTCTTCTAGCAACAAATTCTTTTGATTTTCCAATTGTTCTTTTGGTTGACATAGCAAGATCACTTGCTTGTGATTTAGTACCAAGAGTGGTTTCACTGATGTTACTGGGTCTTGTTGCAACTTCAAATTTTTCGAACCTGCGTTTAATTCTTTCTGCCAATCTTTCAAGATGAAATCTGTGAGAGATACGCTTTATTCCGTTTTCTGCTAGATGAAATCCGCCGCGAATTATAGGAGAGCTTAATCGGTATGCAACTGCAGTACCATATTCGGTTGTAAATGTTGCGATTCTAAATGGAAGGGTGGCTGTTCTTCGTACTATTCCAGGGTGTGCTACAGTTGTTTTGGAAGCTTCGGTAATTGGTGTCACTTCAAACTTGACTCCATTTTTGTCTACCGTAAGCGACAAATCGACCCGCGAAGTTGACTGTCCATCATGAGAAATGGCTCTCCATTCAGGCTTATCGAAGTGAGGATTTGTTGGAGAGTGAACCGATTCAAGAGCTTGAACGTGAATTTCATGAGGAACAAGAACACTATCAACCAGTCCCGTAGTTCCTTGATTAGCTTTAGAAATCCTCAAAACGCTATACGTTTCCGAGGGAATATCTACATAAATAACTTTGCCGTCGGGTCCAGCTGCCTCTGCAGCAGTATGGAGATCGTTTGAATAAAACTTGTCTTTAGGAGCTTTCCTGTTGTCAAAAAATTTCGCTAATCGACGTTCGGCTTCGGATAGGGAGTCAACTCCATGTAAATTTATTTTTTCTTGAAGAGTCCGCATCATTGTGATTTCTTCCGAAGAGAGCGGCGATTGAAACTCTTTAATGTGTCCTTGGTGATCTAACCTAACACCCCTATACAATCGATGATGTCCTTCTGGTACAGGAGGCTCTACAGAATCAGATTTGATGTGCCATTCTTTGGGTGTTTCAATTGGATTGTGACCGCGTTTGAAAATGTCAGTTACATGTGCAGTGGAAATTGTTGAAGGTTCACCAACTTGATTGCGGCCAATAGTGCGTGATAGACCATCAGGAGTTGTGAATTCGGTTACTCTGCCCCGAGTATCCATTTTGATTTGAGAACCGTTTTCTTTGTGGTTGAAGAGTTTGACTCGGTTACGATTAATTCCGCCAGCCTCGACGCGTTGAAAGTTACCGAAAATCAAATTGCTTTCTCTAATTCTAGAAATACTCTTTTCGAGCCTGTTTCTGGTACTTGGTTTAGTACCTGCATAAAAATGTCTAGCTACTACATTTCTAAATGTTCCAGTTTCAAGGCGATTTGCAATACGTCTTACTAAAGGACTGACTGCATCCACCGCTTTTGCGCCAGCTCTGAACAGTGCTACACCGCTGTTTATGGTGATGCGGGTTGGAGTATGGAAACCTTTTGGAGGCGCTTCTGCAAAAGATCTGGCTTTTGCTACGAATTCTATAGCGGCATCTCCCCAGCTTCTACCAATATTTGATTGAGCAACCGTGAAGTGAAGCAGTTCTGCTTCAGGTACCAGTTCGCCCTTTCTAACTAATACAATGGTGTCACCAGAGTGAATATTTGAATGTCTTGGATTCTTTTTGCCTCCAAGCAAACGGTCTTCAATTCTTTTTAAGCTAATACTACCTTTTAGGTCGTTGCGGCGATGTAAACGTAATTGGAAAGCCGCGTCTTGAGAATGCGCAGAAGCTTCAACTACTAGTTTGCCCCTTTCTGCCTTCAGCTCGCCTACGATTTTTCCTTCTCTAGTTTTCAGCACCAGTTTGCCGTCTATCTGCTCTACTAGCTCCTTAGCTGCTGGCGGTATCTCGAGACGATTGCCTCGTCCAAGATCAATGAAGGTTCTGTCTCCACTTGTACGAAGGTTAAGTGATTTGTTTTTGGTGCTAATTTCAGTTCCTATTTCGGCAAATTTTCCGTGAATGCGATTAAAAGTTAGTTTGCGCAAAGTGTTTACGGAAAGTGTTATTGGCGCCAAGGCATTTCGAGCAGAAAAACGAAGAGTTCCAAGCATTGCAGAACCACTCAATTTTACAGTTCCAACTACAGCTCGACCCATTATGTTTAATGCAGGACCAGTATAGGAACTTGCGGTGCCTACATTGGCTTTGATATTGTTTAGCGTTCCGGAAGAGAAAGTACTCGAAACATGGTTTATAAAAGTTGCATCCGAAGCAAGTTCTACGCTGAATTTTTGAGTGCCTGTAGTCTTGCCAATAGTTCCGTTTTTAATTACAACAATTATGTCGCCATCCAATAAGCGGATACCAGCCTCTGAGACGTCGATATATTTACCTGCTCGTAATATTTGCAAACTTCCACGCGGAATATTTGAGTGAGCGAATAAATGGGGAGTACCATTTATATGATCCACATGAAAATGAGTAGGCTGCGCGTTACCTATTTTGATTTCGGAATTTCTGCCTGAACCGGCAGTGAAACGTTGATTGAGACCAATTCTATGGCGTGCGCCTACCGAACTAAGGACGAAAGGCGAGTGTATTGATCTGATTCTGTCCAGTTTTCCGGCAGAAAGATCTCTAGCTCTAAGACCGAAGCGAGTAATATTCAAATCTGTGCCGCGCACTACTATTGGTGCTGTAAGAGGTGCACCACTGGCAGCGGCAGCGGCGGCATCGGCATAGTTTGTCTGCATCCAGAAATTGCCGTCTGAATGTCTATTGGTTGGAGAATAAATATGTTCGCGAATAGGGTTCACTGAAGGATCGAAATCTTTGAGGGTCAGTTTCAGCCCGTCCGCAGCTTCAGCGACTTCGCGTTTTACAAACGAGTAAACAACTTTCCCGCTCGGTCCGGCTGAAGCCAATGCTGCATTCAAATCGGTGGTCCAATTTTCTGAAGCGCTGTCTCTCAATGCCTTGAGACGTGCGGTTTGCTCTGCGGCAAGCTTTCCAGCCTGTTCTAGTTTGACCAGTTGTGTAAATTCTTTGTACGAAGCAATACCTGCATCAGTAGGATTCGCAACCGACCTTGCAACTAAAACGTATCCGTCTGGTACTACAGGCAATGCGTTGTCGGCTTCTAACCCAAATTGTCTCCTCCAGGCACTTAGGACACTATCTGGTGAGGCCGGCATTCTGGTCAACACCTGTATATTTCCATCTTTTCCAGGAACCAAAATACGATTGACCTGTCCATCTTTCCATTCGAGTTTGATTGATGATTCAGCTATGGCTGGACCATCGGCAGAAGCTGTGCGAGCTGGGAATTTGATTTCCTGAATTTCGTCACCTAGTTTGGTTATTGTGACTCCGGTTTGCTCATGAACATAAGTGCGCGGAGCTCCCGGCTGCAATGCTTCCGAAGTCTCCTTGAAGCCTGCTGTTTGCAATTCGCGGTCAGACATCTGACGTATATTGAAACCACCTTTCTCTGGGTCTTGTCCCATGAGTCGTTTTACTAAGGCGTTCTCAGCCTGATCTCGAATTGCTCTAGGTGTTAGTGCTTTGACTCCGAATGCAGCGCGTTCCAGCGAAATACCATCTTGCGCACTTCTGACTATAGTCTTGGTCACGAGGTCAAAAGATAGTGCATCACCATCTTTGAGTGGGATGCTCTCCCCTTTTGCAACACGCAATATTTCTGAGCCTCGATAAACTGTTAATGGCTTGTCCGCCGTGTTTGTGACATGTGCCACTGTGCCTGTGACATTGAATCCTGCTGGAGTAATTTCGGCACGTGTTCCGGGAGTGGTGGTGATAATGTGATCTGCAGTGCCACCACTACCAACAGTGATTTTGGGATCCTTGGTGACGATTGTCTCGCCTGTTTCGAGTTTGCGCGATTCCTTTGCTCCAGATAGCTTCCATCCGGTAGAAGTCTTTTCTATTTCAACCATTCGACCTGAACCGAATTGCAAACGATCTCCTGGTTGCAACTCGAATGGAACACCTTTTCTTACTTCAATTGGTTTACCGCCTTGTCTATGTACTACAAGAGGAAGGTCGCCTTCATTAGTAACTCTGGGCAAAGCTCCGGAGTTGTCGAAAGTAGCTTTGATTCCATTCTCCGGTAATAACAGGTGCGCAGTATTGTCACCATTAGAGCCAATCTTAATCTTGTCGACTGAAGCTGGAATTTCAAATGCTCTCTCGGGATTATCGAGTTTACCTGGAACGAATCCGTTTTCCGTTGGTATTACTCGGGTTAATTCTCGATCCGGTTTGGAAAGCATTCTCGAACTAGATGTGATTGCTCCTTCCAGTCCGAATCTTGCAAAACCGCCTAGAATCAATCCCATCTTGAGAGCCATGGCCAGTTTTTCGCTCGATATAGGCTCACCAGATGCAATGGCGTGTGTCAATTCAGCCAGAGTATTACCAGTGCCAGCGACATTACTTTCTAAGACAGATCTAGTTGCAAGTCCCCTAAAACCATCTTTGAAGAGTGTGCTTGCGGCGTCACCCAATTCTTTGGTTAATTGCTGACGCATAACATTTTGAGCTTCGATGCTTAGCGGATTTCCATGGACGTCTTTCAAGCCTTTTACTAAATTGGCAATCAAGTCATCTGCATTTTTGAGTGAGCCTGTTAATCCCTGCTCGATAATCTGTTTCATTCCTTGGCTTGCAGCAGTGATGCTTGCTGCATTGAGAGCAACGTCTCCGCCGCTAGGAATTTTAAGGGTGGAGCGTAGAACTGCGTCCATTCGGGTTCCGATCTTTGCTCCCCATCCTGCTAACAGCACTTCCGCTCCAGCCATGTTTGCTGCAGTCATTGTTGTGTATTTAAGTAAGTCGGCGGCGAAAGATTGGGCGTCCAGCTTACCTTCCAGGAATGCTTTGAGTGAGGCACCAGCTACGCCACCACCAGCACTGAGATAAGCAAGTCGAGCTAGCATTGCTAAGCTGGCACCACCAGTGACGAATGAACCGGCTATGGCGCCTACGGTGATGAGCGTATCAACAAGGTGGTCGATAGATTCTTGTTTCGTTCTGGCGAAAGAATCAACGGCAGCATCGAGTTGCTCCATTTCTTTTGCAAGTATTTCAGGAGGGATTATGCCACCATAATCTCGCTTCAGTTGTTCTAGTCTTGAAAGGCGTTGTAAAAGCTCGGTATTGTAATCGGTTCCTAGTGATGAGAAGTCAGCATTTGCTTGAGCGGTTGTGCGCTCAATAGCCTTCAAGATAGCAGCTTCTGTCTCTAATTCATTGCGTCTAGTTAGATTGTCGAATCTGCTAGCTTTTTCGGTAGGAACCTTTCCAGCTATGTCAAATTGAGCTACCGAACCGTATTTAAGCTCGTATTCTTGCATCGCTTTCAAACGGTCATTTGGACTCAATTCGCTCAAAAGTTTTTCGATAGATTCAGGGGTACCAGTGCCAATTTTTATGAATGCGCGTAGCTTATCGGCTGGTGTTGCACCTGGAGGATTATTGCTCAGAATAGTGTCGAATATTTTCTGGGCTTCAGCCACTTTACCTGTTCTCAATGCTGAGGGGTGATTGAAAATCTCTCTGAATGCTTGAGGGTCTTTCTTAATTGTTTCAAGGGCTTTTGGACCTAGGTTCAAGAAGAGGTTAGTCGTCGACTCAATGTCGAGGGAATTGGTGTAAGTGCGACCGTTGCGAACCCTTGTGAGAAATTCTTTCAGAGCTGCCGGTGGCATTATTCCGTCAGTTAGCATTGGTTTGAGGAATTTATTGAAGTCTGAAGAGCCTATCCCAAATCCAGGACCCAAAGTGGCTTTCAGTGCAAGATCAAAATCGCTTCCTGGGGTAGCCTTGAGCATTTTGTCTGCGAATTCAGGATCCGTTGCCATGGCTCCAGCTATGACTGTCAGTACCTCAGCTCGAGTTGCTTTACCTTCGATAGCCAGTCTGAACAGTTTATATTCCGGCGTTTCCTTGATTGGGTTTCTGAAGTTTTCTGGCGTTACTTGTTTCAACAAAGCCATCGCAGCTTTGTATTCTGTGCTGTTTTCGCCAAAAATACTCTTTATTCTTTCATTTATTTTGTCTCTGTAACCGTCTGTGTTATTCGCATATCTTTCGCGCTCGTCTGCGCGCATATTGGTGATTGCGTCCAGCAAGTTTTTCTTTTGATCTACGCCGTTCCATAATAGTATGGATTGTTCATTAACAAGTGCATCTTCAAGACTTCTACCGGCACCCTGTTTGATACCATCAATCATGCCTCTGCGGTATGCTTCAAGCGCAGCGCGTTGCTGTGGATCTAATTTCGCTTCGGCTTGATCCATTGGCAGACCACGAGCAATCCATGTATCTAGTGCTTGTTGCGCAGCCAATCCCTGTTTGAGATTTTCGATTGCTTTAGCCTGATCTGCTGGTGCCAACTTCTCAAAGCCAGGAATTTTCTTTATCAGTTCGCCCGTATTGCTATCCTTAATGGCTTGATTAGTAGCTGTGATGAAATCGACGCGCTCTTTAAGCTGTTTTTGAGCTTGGAGGATGAAGTCTGGAATACTGTCGGGAAAACTTGCTTTTATTGCCTGGTCAATCTGTTTCAAGAATGCCGAACTGCCATCAGGACCTAACTGAGACATGAGATAGGTAAGGTCTTTGTCGGACATTACCATGGCTTTGTCGATTTCCTTACCGGTATTGATCCAGTTGGTAGCTATGCTTGCTATATTGTCGAGAACACTATTTCCCGGAAATAGTATTTGACCCTCGTAGCGTTGCATGGCGGCTTCTTCTTTCCACGACATTCCTCTGCCGCTTCCTATCAGTGAATCATAGATGCCGCGCGCACCCTGGAACGGGTTTAAGCTCCAGTGAGCTTCTTTGAATGCATTGATCCATTGATTGTAATATTCGAGTGCTTTCTTCTCTGCGTCGGTTGTCGGTGTTTTCTTGCCATCAAAGAGTTCTTTGCCCTGTCTATAAAGCTCTCTTTCTTCTGGTTTCATTCGCGCAAGAGAATCCTTGATGGACTCTTCAGTGTTTGAGAAGACTCCACTTACCGCCTTGCGAAATTCTGTTAGAGAGGATATATCTCCGTTTTGTAGATAATCATTGAATTCCAGGCGATCAAGCTCGCCAGGGTTGAAGTTTGCAAAGTGCTTCTCGAGTAGTTCATTGAAATTAGGCTGGTCCTTGAAAGCCTTTCTAGCTTCATCAGACGAGAAGGATTTTCCAAATGCTTCACGCATGTAGTCTTGACCGTAATAATTAGGCTTGAGAACAGTGTATGAAGAGACTGCTGCGTTCATGATTTCAACTTGTTGCGCGGTCGTTCTCTTATCTACTCCACCATTTTCGGCTGTAGCAATTTTTATTATGGTTTGGTGATATTTGTCATACTGACCGATGTCTTTGCCCGGCCCATTCGTGTAGAAGTCTGCAAGACCTTTGCCGCTGTTGAGTTTTTTCATAGCCTCATCAACAGCCTTTCTTTCTGATTCGGTCATAGTGGCAAGTATTCGACGGGTGTTCGCTCTTATAGCGGAAGCGTCTCTGTCTTTGCCAAACGTGTTCTGATACTCGACTGCATCA
Source organism: uncultured Candidatus Obscuribacterales bacterium (assembly GCA_964519785.1). GTDB lineage: Bacteria > Cyanobacteriota > Vampirovibrionia > Obscuribacterales > Obscuribacteraceae > Aved-18. The sequence continues at coordinate 12,957 of CAZFKB010000030.1, forward strand.
GTGATCAATTGAATTGCTTGACGCTCACCTGGAGCTCCGGTGCGAGCAAGGTGCATTTCGATTTCTTTGAATCTGAAATCTCCGCCCACTTTATCGAAGTGTTTTTTGAGGAAATCTTTTAGTTCGACTCCATTGGTTTCTTTAAACCGCGCTGCAAGAGCTTTTATTTCTTCAGCAGTCATTTCACGCATTTGTTCGCGAATTTTTTTCGCGCCTTCTTCTGTAAGTCCGCCGCGTCTATTCGCCAGATCGGAGAAGGATTTTATGGTGGCGTCTATATCTGTTACTCTCTCCAGAGGAGGAGTTTTATCTTTTTGATCCTTTGGAACTTCTGCATCGACTGCAACAGGACGTCTGCTGCCATCTAATTTGAATGCTCGGCTAACAACAGCTAACGACTCTTTGCCGTTTAGAGTGCGTTTGACTAGTTCTGTTTCTGACAATGTTCCGGTTTCATGATCTAGTCGTTTTGTTCCGGTGAACGTATCGCTTGGCCCATCTGGTTCACCAGTGCGCTTCCAAGTTTGACCATCTGGTTGTTGAGTCCATGTTGTTATTTTTCCATCAGGACGAGTGGTCTTGATTATATTCGGTTGAGTGGTATCACCAGCGGTGGGGTAAGAATATTCTACAGTACTGCCGTCGCGACGCACCGCTCCGGTAATGCGGTTTTGCGCATCCATCACTTTGATATTAGCCGTGTCAGCAGGAATATGACTTCCTTTGATCGCTTTTTCATATAGCGCTTTGGCTTCTGCAATGGTACCGTTGTTAAGCGTGTAATTCAGCTCGCCTCGTTTGAGTGCACCAGCATCGAGCTCTAATACTTTGGCATTGGCTCCTGCTCCAACAGTTATCCTGGAAGGAATTCTCTGCTCGCCGGTGTATTCATAAGTGCTTACAGTGCCGTCTTTCAGTGTGCGTTTGGAAATTCTGCCTTGCGCATCTTTTTCTACAACGCTTCCATCAGGTAATCTTAGAGGCTGATTTGCGACAGCTTCTAACGTAGGAATGTCGGCTGAGATTTCCTGTCCGTTTTGTTGTTTCTGGAAGGCTTTGATTTCTGCTTTTTTCCAATCCACTTCGTTCAGTTTTACTGGCCAGGTGTTTTCCGGATCGCCTGCAGTAGCAGATTCGACTTTGATTTCGTTTCCGCCACCCGTGCGTGGCTTAATAGATAACTCTCCAGTGGCAACTGATTTGGCAGGATTAGTGCCTTCCTGCAATTGAATACTGAGTTTTCTGCGGTCGGCAGCACTGCCTGGTTCCAATTTGATATTTAGGCTGTAGTCTTTGCCATTATGTTTGAACTGCAACCTGTCGATTCCCAATTGCGCCAGGTTTTTAGCAATTTCAAGTCGTTGTTGAGGCGTGGTAGCTTTGGCGAAATCTTCCAGTTGGGAGCGAACAAATCTTGCTGTTTCTGGATTTGCCATTGCCGCGCGAAAACGTGCTTCCGGAGAATCGGTTGCAGTCGGATTTGTGACTTCTCTTGGTTTTGCCACTTCACCTTTGACTGCTGCGGCAAGTTGGTCAGTGGTCACAGACATACTATCTTTGCTTGTAAGATATTTTCTTCCAAATTGTGCGAATGCTTGATCTCTTACTGAACGGGCGAGGAATTTAAGTTCGTTTGGCGAAAGCTTGATTCCGAGTTCTTTTGCTCGCTGAGCGATGGCATGGGCTGGACCTTGGCCACGTTTGAGTTTAGGCAGCTCACCCAGTAGTTTTTGTAATTGAGCGACCCGCTCTTGCTGGGCCGGAGTCAAGCTTGCAAGCGCTGGATTGGCTTGTACTTCGCCTGGAGGTGGAACCTTTATGTCTTTGATTCCATTTTTGTCTACCTTCATGCCGATTTCGGCTTTGGCCCAATCGACGGTATTCAACTCGGCAGGCAAAGCACCTTTGACGTCTTTGAAAGTTGTACCATCCGCATTTCTTGTGCCGGAGGCAAGAACGACATCATTTACTTTTACTTCAAAATTTTCTCCGGTTTTGGTGAGATTTATTTTGTAGTCTTTGCCATTGTGCTTGAACGTAAGTTCTCTTACGCCTGCATCGTATAGCACACTGAACTGTTTAATCCTGTCTTCGGGTTTTACATCTGGTTTCATCAAGTTGGCGAGGTCACCTCGAGCTGATCCTCGGAGCCATCCATCGAGCTTCTGGTCACCAGTTAGAGGTTGAGTAGTAGCACCAACTGTAGTGTCAACAGGAACTGCTGAGCGATCGAGAGGTGTTTCGTAAACGGTGGTTTTGCCATCGACTGTGTCGGAGAGGGTGACTTTGCCATTTTCAACTTTGAAGTTGAATCTGCCTGGAGGACGTGAATTCTTAAAGCCTTCTGTCAATCCAGTCATAAATTCGTTAAATGCTGGAGTGTTTTGCGCAGATTTGATACTGGTTGCGATACCTTTCAGGAAACTTTCTATTGATGTCTTATTGCCATCCATCAAGACTAGTCGCATAGTTTCAGCAAGATAAGCTCCGCGGAACTTCATTGAATTGGCATTTGTGCCGATACCAATATCCGAGGCATTCATTTCGAACAGAGTCTTGTCTCCAGCGGGATCTTTGCTTACCAAAGAAATGACTTCTTTTCCTGCAGGACCTTCGAGTTTTAAATCCAATTTTTTAGCAGCGAGAATTTCCTTGAATGATTTGTCTCCGATTTTTGCATTGGCAAAATCAAGCTTATCTCCTGTTTGGGTGGCAGCCCATGCGCGAACGAGATTTCTAAATGCAAGTGATTTGTCGGATGGAGTCGATTTGTCAGTAAGTAAATTGAAGTTTTGAAGTGCTTGCGCCAGCAATTGTTGAGGTGAGCGGTCACCAGTTGTAGTGGCTGGAACATCGGTATATTTTTGAGCGTCTCCAATATTCTTTTTGATGCCTGCTGTATCCATGTAACTCATTCTGAATTCGCTTGCCGAAACTTCCAGATTGAGTTTGGGATTCTTGCTCTTTAAGAATGTATCGAGTCGTTTGAGTGCTTCTCTGCGCTCAGCAGGAGGCAAAAGTTTAATTCCCTGGTTTATAGCCGTGAGAACTTTGGGATCGATAGTTTCAGGTTTTGTGAAGTCCGTGGACTTGAACAAATCTTGAAGCGCTTTGTCCATTGCGTCTTTTTGCGCTTGGGTCAAAGCAGGTGCTTCAGCAGGTGTTAAACGTTCTCCTTTGATCATTCTAGCGAGAGAAACATCGCTGTTATCTCCAACAAAATTAGCAGTCGAGTCTTTTGTTGTGAGCGATCTCTTGCCGTCTGTCGCTTGCTTGTTCAAAAGCAACGCTAAGGGAAGTGTTTGAGTTTTGTGATCCAGTTTGATACCCAGCTCTTTGGCTCTGCGCTCTATCGCTTGATAGAAACTTCCACCGCTTGGAACTTTTAACGGACGACCATCGGCAGTCAAAACTTTGAGCAAGTCGAAAAGTTTTCTTTCCTGTTCGGAAAGTTGCGGCATTTCGGTTGCATTCGTCGGTTTATTCAGCGGTTGCAAATCGGCGTCTGTGATCCGTAAAGTCTGTGACGGGGTGCCAGCCTTAATAAGATCTAGACCGTTGTCTTTCGCGCTTAGTGTATAACCTTCCGGAAGCAGTGGTGCCATTGGCGGTTTGACAATGAATTTGTCGGCAAACTGCTGCATCGTCATGCCACCATCTTTCAAGAATTTGAAAGCTTCTACGAGTGCTTGTTTTACTTTCGCTGGATCACCTTTTTGTGCTTCCAGAAACTGTTTCAATACAACGTCGCGCTGAGCTTCTGACGCCGACATGAAGCTATGCTTGAACTCAGCCATTTGAGGATTGGTTTTAGCAAGAGCCACTAAATCTGATGCTGCTTGAGCACTCCATGCGGGATTTATGTCTTTGTAGGTCCCACCAATCTGTACTTTTAGAGCTAGATTGGCTTCTATTTTGATGGAGCCAGGTCCCGTGCCAGCTTCTTTGTTCATGGCTTCGATTATTTTGGTCATCGAAGGGGCGGGCACTATACCCGTAAGTTCGAGTAATTTGGCTGCCAATTCTTTGGGCTGTGAGGACTTAAGAGTGTTTTTGACTGCTTCGATTTGATCGAATATTTTGCGGGCTTCTGCATCATCTTTTGGAGTTATATCAAAAGCTTTGAGAGAATTTCTGATTTGTTCTGGGGTAAGATTGGAAAATGTTCCTACGCTTGCATCAGAGCGCAAAGCCACTGGTGCACTTACATTTTCCCAATGTTTTTGTATGCCGGCTCTTGTGGGTACTTCTTTTATTCGTTGCAGAGCAAACGTGTTTCCATCAGTTGATATAGCCAGTCTGACGTTAGCGAAATTGGAATTTTCGCTGATTTTCAATTTTAGGCTATTATTGATGGCTTCGATTGCTGCTTTTCTATCGGCACCGTTCAATTTATTCAATTGTTCTGTTAATTTGGCAACGATGTCACCTGGTTTTGCTGGATCGAATTTCGGATTAGTGTTGAACAATCCAAGACTTGCTTCGACTGCAGCTTTTACATTTGGCGGCAGGCGATCTAGTGGATTGGTGGTTGTTGCATCGGCTGGTTTGTCGACTCGTGCTTCAGTTGGGCGTTCTGTCGTCGCTGGTGTCAGATCAACAGGTCGAGGTCCGACTGGTATTCTATCGATGGATCCGCTAAGCTTGTTTCCATCCGCACTCAAGGTAAGGTCAAGTTTTGGATTTACAGTTTTGAGCTGGTCTACAATGGTTTGGCGATCTGATTTGTTTGTGACACCATCCAAAAATGTTTTGACTTCATCAAACAAGGCTGTATTTTTGGCTCTGTCGCTGGTCATGTTCTTGATGCCAGCTATTAGTTTTTTGAATTCTTCAAATTGCTTATTAGTAAGATATTCAGGAACTTTGTACTCTTTTCCTTCGACCTGAGCCACTAAAGATTTTCCATCAGCGGAGAGAAGAATGTCACCAGGGCGACGTCCTGTGTTGACATCGGCTGCTACTTTCTGTAATTGAGCATCAGTCAGTCCAGCAGTTTTCAATGCTCTGAGCGCTTGGCCAACTTCTGCTTTTGGAGGGCTGGAAAAAGCTTCGCGCATTTTTAAAATAGCTCTATAGGCAGCTTCTTGCTTTTCGGCTGGAATATCCTCGAGTTTGAGCCGTTTAAATTCGGCTGCCATTGCAGCTTTATCAACTGGAGTGGCTGCTGCCGTTACAGCAGTATCAGATTTTGCAGGTATCTCAACATCGCCTGCAGTAATTTTTGTTTTAGCCCAATCGATGCCATTCAGTCTTGCATCGACTGCACCGGCGGGAGTAGCGTCTTTAAATCGTCCGCGTGCGTCGAACACGCCTTTCACAATTGGTTTATCAGGGTTAGCTTCAGTGCCATCACCCTTGATGCTTAGAGTGACTTCTTTGCCAGGGCGTTTTTGACCATTGACTTTTACATCTTTAGCCTCGATTTTCAAAGTTACCGGTCCACTCGGACCTTGAACAGTAATTTCGTTGATGCCTTTAGATTGAAGAGTACGAGCGAGATCAAGCTTGTCTTGATTGCTTCCAGTAGCTAATCTATCTCGGATGGCTGCTGCACCCTCTGGAGTTTTCATCCAGTCCTTGAATTTTTCTGGATTCAAATTGCCAGGGATTGCAGTTGGGCGCTCGGCGCTATCGGATTTGATTAAGCCGGCCAACTGCTCAGGTGTTATAAATGCTTCATCTTTAGTGGTTAGAACATTTCTTTTCTCTTTAGCAAAAGTATTGTCCCTCAATATTTTTGCTAACTTTTCACGCATTGCAGGGGGGATTTCAATGCCTTGCTTTTTAGCTTCGGCAGCTAGTGCGTGAAAGAAACTTTTGCCCGCCGGAGGCTTTAATGCTGGCGGTCCCTGAATCAGTTTTAACAACTTATCGTATTGTTCTTGCTGAGCCGGAGAGAGACTGTCTCTTGGCGTTTTGGGCGCTGCAACTTCTGGTTTTACTTCAGGTAATACATCGCTGGGTTTGATGCGTGTGATTTCTTTACCGTCTGGATCTTTCAACACAATATCTACAGGTGGCTTTCCTGTGAGCGAGTTCAAATCGACTTTATAACCAGTAGGACCTATCACCCTGTTAATATCGGCTTTGAGTTTTTCAAGGTTTAGCTCTGCACCGCTATTTTCAGCACGGAACTTCGCGATTAATTCAGAAAATGCCTTCTCGATAACTGCCTTATCTAGAGTACAGCTTAAAGTGTCAGTTAGAAATTTTTTCAGTTGCTCTTCGAAAGTTTTGGGAGGTGCGTCTGCATTTTCTGGAACGGGAGTTACTGCATCGCGATTAATATCAAATGGTGGGAGCTTTGTTTCTTTGCCATCATTTCCGATATTCGTCTGAACTAATTTTCCTTCTACAACCTCGAATTTCGCTTTGAGCAAACTTGCAGTAATTTCGCTCAGTCCGCGCAAGATTGAATCGCGGCTAGTACCAGCTGGTAGTGTTTTTAGTGCTTCTAGTAATTTGGTTCTGGCACTATCTGCGGTAGCACCCGGTTTTCCAATTTCTTGAGCCAAATCATTGAATAGCTGTTTGTAATCGCTACTTAACCCTAGTGGGACATCGAACTCTTTGTTGCCGATTTTGATTTTTTCAATTTTTGAATTTTCAGGATAATTTCCCGTGGCTTCAAGAGGATAGTCTGATCTGCCCCATGTCCAGTCAGCATTTGTTACTGACAAATTATCGCCTTTGAGCGCCAGAATATAAGGCGACGAAAAGATTCCAGAACCACCCACAGACAGAGCCCGATTCATCTCTCTGACCAATTGGGCACGAATATCAGGATTTAGTTTGCCAAGCTCGCGAGCAACCTCAGGTATTCCAGTGCGAAGGTCATTGTGCGCGTATCGATGCAATACTGCGGCAAAATAATCTTGTTGAGCTTTAGGGAGAGACGCTGGTAACAAATATGTTTCAGCTGGGGAAAGGAAAGGCTTGAACTCAACGCGGCGAAGATTGACTTCTGGCGGACCACTCAGCATTAAGGTTTGGGTTTCTGGATTGTATTTGAGCTTGGGATCGTTCAAATCACGGGCGAGTTCTTCCATTTTTTGAGGAGTGGCATTTCTGCCCAATCCCATTATCAAATCTCGATATGCTTGCTCTCTCGCTTCTGGAGTGGTTGCCGATTTCAATTTTTCTAAAGTGGCGGATATCTCACTGCGCTTTTGGGCAGGCATGTCGGGGAAGCGAATACGCATAATCGCTTCAGAGGTAGATATAGGTACGGTATCACCCGCCGCATGTGCGGAGATATCCAAAATTCCGCCTTTCTCGGCTTGTCTTTGAGCGTATTTTTCAACTCGACCGTCAGCATTTATTCGGAATTCAATTCCAGCAAGCGAGCCGTTTTCACGTGACGCTGCTGAGAAGGCTTGAGCAAGTAAATTGCGCTGTTCTCGAGGCGCTTCGTTTATCTTTGCTTCGATTTCAGCCAGCACTTCTGCTGCATTCGATTGTGTTGCTGTTACTGCTTTTTCAAGCAATGGTTTGAACTTAGGATCTTCAGCGATTGCTTTAGGAATGTATATTCGCTTTTCGCCGATTTCAAGATTGACAAATTCAGTTGGTGGCGCGGCGCGAAGATTTTCTTCGAAAACGAATTGGGCATTGTCGACCACGTCTTTCAAGGTGGTATCGCCAGAGTTTTTCAAGGCTTCAAGTTGCGCTAGCGCTTTATCTTTTGAAGGACTGTTTTTATCCGCTGCCTGAGCTACAAGAGCTTCAACCTGACGTTTGAATTCAGCAGGGTCTGATTTTTGCAATTCTGCAATTTGTCGCAACGCATTTGCGGCTCTTGCTGGATTCTGCAAATCGCCAAGTGCGAGCCGTAGCTGGTCTGAAGGGGTATAGTCACTTCCATCAGCTTTTATCATTGTGCTTGAATTATCTGTGGAATTATTGATTTTGATACCATCTAAACCATTATTCAAAAGTTCTATCGAACGTCCTGGAAGATTTCGATTATTGGAAAGAATTGAATTGAACTGGTCAAGCATCAGTTTTCTGTCAGTTTCAGGTGCACTTGCTAACATGCGAGCTATTTCTGAATTCATCTGTTTTGTCAGAGTAGGCGAATCTGCCAATCTCAATGCAATTGCCTGGAAGCGATAAACGTCTTCTCTTGAAAGGCTTCCTGGAGCAACAATGTCTTTGCCGTAGACAGTAACCAGACGAAGGCTCTGATCACCAACCGATAGGACACCATCTTTATATTGAATGCCTTCTTTTGCAAGAAGCGCCGCGGTGTTAGCGTCTGACAAACCATTTGCTTTCAGTTGTCTGAGTAAAGCTTCTATTTGTGCCGATTTGTCAGGATTGTTGGTTTTAATTTCAGCTTTTAAATTGTTGATTGCATCGCGCAAAGCGACCGGGTCGCTAATAGATGAAACATCGGTTAAACCAAGTTTTCTAAGCTCTGATTGCGCTTCTCCCACACTGCCTGGAGCAAATGACTCGAGCGTTCTTCCTATCAAACTGGACTTCAATTCTAAAGTGTCGCCATTTGGTCTTAGATATTTTCCGTCGAAATTTTGTTTGACCAGAGGATTAATTGCATTAAGTAACGCTTGCTTGTCGCCCTGATACGATTTCAAGAAATTGGCCAGAGCTGAGCCGACAGAGTTCAGATCTTTGTTTGCGATAGAATCGAGCATCGCTTTTAGTTCGGGGTTGGCATTGTAAGCATCAATGAAAGCTTTGGCGTCATTGGCATTCAAGCCTTGCAATTTGTATTTTTCAATTATGTCGCGGTCTGCAATTCCTTGGACTTCTGCAGGGGTCAGCAATTCGCGTGAAAAATCTGTTGCAGTTGGTGCTTCGCTCAGTCGCATACTTTCAGCGATTGCGGTTCTTATTGCTGGATTTGCACTGTAAGCAAGAAGAGTTTTTAGTTGATCGCGAGCTGCTTGGTCTGGTTTTTCAGCACCAGCTCGTGCCACGAGATCATCAACGACTTTTCTGAAATCAGCAGGATTGTCTTTTGCCAGAGTCTCCATTTTTGCTGCTGCATCTTTGTATGCTTTTGAATCCGGAGCGTTATTTTGAAGAACATCCAGGTTGAATCTGACATGACCTTCAACATTGGCAGATTCACCAGTTCCGCGGAACCATCTTGTGATTCCCATTTTGTTGGTGACTTCAATTCCGTCTGATGGATGCAGATTGAACACTTGTCCGGATGTATTTCTGCCATTAACTTCGGCGAGAATTTGTTTCTTCTGTGCTTCAGAAAGTGATTCGCTCGCCATAAGTTTGGCAAGAGAGGAAATATTATTTTGCCCCGCAAATTCGCGGAACAATTGAAGTTCGGTCTCGGACATTCCGGATGGTAAAACGAAATCTTTGCCAGCTATCCTGTGGAGATCGAAGCTCTGATTAGCAAGCGATATGGAATCACGGGTGATACTGAGTTTGTCGGTTCGCCCTTTATTGAAACTATCTTGTAACGCTTTGAGTTGCTCTGCATTCAACCCTGAGGCAGTTGCTTCTGCCATGAGCGAACGAATTGAATTTGCCAGTTTGACAGGATCTTGAGGTTTGTCATTTGCGCGTCTTGCGAGCCCGTCAAGCGCTTTGACGAGATTTTCGGCATTGAGAGTACCCGTTTTGCCATACGGCAATTCTACACCGTATTCATTACGTAGCCTGTCGACAGCTTGTCCAAGAGCTCCCGATTCAAATCCTTTGACTATTGTCTCGCCAAAGATGGGGCCTGGCTTGAGCAATTGCAGATCATTTCCTACTACGTCTAATCGGTGTCCAGGTCCATAGTGCTCGGCTATAGTCGAGTTGAGACTAGCAAGATAAGATTTGAGCAGATCTGGTGATAACGACTTTAATTTGTCGGCAAGCTTATGACCAATATAGTCTAGATTGCCACGTTCGATATCGTTTCTGTAGTCTCTGAATTGTTCTAATTCATCACCAGAAAGCTCGACCGGTTCGTCATTTTCGACCGAAGATAAAACTCGAGCGATAGATTCATTGTCAGAAGAAGCATCGTCGCCAGCTAATACTTTGACAAGATCTGATTGTTGATTGCGGTCGAGTCCAGATTTTTGAAGATCTGCCACAAGTTTTTTCATTGCAGCCATTTGTTGCTCTGGTGGTTGATTCGACGAGACAATAGACTCTATGCCTCTGCGAATCTGATCGATGTTGGAAACCGTTTTGGGATCGATTCCAGCATCTGTCAATTTTTGGTTGAAATCACGTGCTGCATCACGTTCTCGAGCCATGCTCTTATAGCTTTCATGCATGCCTAAAGCTTCTGCTACTTTGGCTGTTTGTCTGCCATCTGTATACTGAAGCGCATTTTCAACTACAGAGAGTATAGGAGTGAAATTGGAAGAATACAGAGCTTTGAGCTTATCCAAAGCGGCGCGGCTATCGGGATCGTCACTTGTAGACGCTTTCTTCATCAATTCTTGTACGGCTGTTCTGAAAGCATCTGGATTGTTTGAAGCCAGCTCAAGCATTTCTTGAAGAGCCTTCGGCGCATCAGTTTTGTCGCCACTTACCATTCGAGCAAGAACCTGATCGATTTTTTCGCTTGGCGAAGCTATGTGTCCGTCACCTTTTATCCAGGTCTTAGTGCCATATTCAGAGGTGACCGTGAATCCGTCACCACCAGGTCCCATCTCCAATTTTTCTCGGGTATATGGGAATAGTTTTTTGACTTCATCGAGTAATTTGGCTCTGGTTGCTGTATCCGGGGCAGTGTCGAGAAGTCTTTTGATGTCGTCGCGTGCAGCATTTGGTATTGGATATTCCGAAATGCGCTGCAGAGCGGAGATTTGCTCTTGAGTGATATTGGTAGGTACTGCAAGCAGAATGCCATTTATGGTCAGTGAACGAACAGATTTGTCGCCCATGGAAAGGATGCCTTTGTCGAGGCGAATTCCTTTGTCTTTTCCCAGAGCTTCAACCATTCGCTGTTGATCTGCTTCGCTAAGTCCAGATGCACCAAGCTCGGTCATGAGATCTCTTAGTTTGGTTTCGCGCTCCTGAGGAGTCGCATTCGCTAGAGCATCTACTGCGTTGCGAATTTTTCCAGCATGGCTGTTTCTAGCCAAATCATCCGGGAGTTTGACATCGCCTTCGGGAGCATAAGTGTCCTGTCTGCTGTACCATAGACCGTTGTTGTAACTGAGGTCCAAACTTCTTCCATCTGAATTTGGCCTAAACAGATAGCCATCGAAAGTCTTGCCTAGAGTTTGATTCATCGCTTTGAGATAGTTTTCAGCTGCCTCACCTTGCAATGTCCTGTATGTTTTTGCTATTTGTCGTCCAATTTCGGATAACACGGCTTTGGGGTCGTTGCTCTTTGGAGGACCAGCTTCGGCAATTTTTTCTATTTGTGACTGGAAGTCTTTTCTTGCTTGTCCGGTTAAACCTTTAGGTACGTCAACATTTACTTCCTCGCCATTGATCTTGACTTTGAAGGTATTTGTCTCTCGAGTTGACTCTCGTCCTTCTGGATTGACGACATTGCCTAGTCTGTCTAAAACCTGACCTGGAGAAGTTTCGCCTCTTTCTCGTTGAGCCGCAGCAGCAATATCTCTAGCTCTAACCGTGCCCATCTTTGATGTGCCTTGGACGATAGACATTTCACCAGTATTGGAGTTGTACTCGACGCCAAACTCGCTTTTTTGACGCCCATCAACTCTTACGTGCATACCAAAGCCTGTTCCTGAAACGGCTTCATTGAGCTTGCCCGCAAGTGCTTCCATTTGATTTGGTTGCACACCCGCTTCCGTTGCCACTTCAACAACTCTTTTCAATGCTTTAGCACGATCAGCGTTTAAGGTTTCAAGGCTAAATGGACCTTTTACAGCGTCAAGCTCAAAAGCAAGGTCTTTCATTGATTGAGCGAAGTTTTTAGCTTGCTCATCAGTAAAGTCTTTGACTCCTAAATCTCTGAGTGCGTTGGCACCATCTACAGTTAAGTCGGTTGTGAATTTTTCAGCTTTAGTCTGTTCTCCAGTTTCTCGATTCTTCAGAGAAACTGAGCCGGATTCATTATCAGCGTTTACTTCCAGGTTTAGATTGTTTTTGGGATTGGAGTCAAGAGCTTGTTGTAAACCCTTGATGTATTGTGCGCGTTGTTCTGGAGAGAGACCAACCATTTCTTTAGCTACCGCTTTGGCAAACTTTTGTGAGTCTCCTGGAGCCGTGAGACCATTTGCTGCAAATTTCGCCAGCTGAGAAAACCGCTCATTACCAGCCCCAAGAAGTCCTGCAGGCGTGTCTATGGTTAGCTTGTCATTGATTTTTACTTTTCCAATTTCACTAAGTCGTTCGCCATAGTTTCCTTTTCCATTGTCGAAGTCAGTAATCAGCCCGACAAAACCTTTATCACTGATTTCCAGGCGCGGATTGTATTGGGCACCACTCTCCTTGGCTTTCGCATTGACAGCATCAAGTGCAGGCCTGATTTTGTCGGGTGTGTCTAAACCTGCGGCTTTGAGTGAGCGTACCAGTTGGGCCGAAGCTCGATTGACATCATTGTCTTTAGCGCCTCTGTCTACTGAGCGCAGATATTCGCTCATTGCTTTCTCGACTGCTTTTCTCTGCTCCGGAGTAGCATTTTCTGGCAGTAGACCTTCGCTACTCATTTGATATGTTTTGAACTCGAGATTTCCATCGCGAGCTTGTTCTATACGTCCTTTGCTTCCTAACTCTTTGTTTAATCCTTTGATGAAAGCTTCGCGAGTTTTTGGATCCATATCTTTTAAATCAGACTTAAGACCCTCCATTCGCTCTTTTATTTGGTCTGGAGTCAGACCTCTAAATTCTTTGACCGTTTGATCGTATTTTTTGACAGTTGCTTCGTCGGCATTTCTCAACCCAGCTGGTTTTCTTATCGCAGCATCACCGGTAGTGGCATTTGGAGGGGCAGCTTCGGTAAAATCACCGTTTTCATTTATAGAGCCAGCTTTGGCTAGTTCAGGTTTTTCTTTGAAATCTTGTCTTAAGCCTTGATTGAATTTTCGAATATCAGCTTCGCTCATGCCCTGATCTTTCAATTGTTGCTGAAGATCCGCAAAAGCTTGCTTCATGTCTTTAGGATCGGTTTTTTGGAATTCTTGCAGAGCTTTCTGATATTGCTTAGCTTCTTGTGAGCCTTCTGGAAATGGATTATTCCTTGAGCGCTCAGTCTGCTCTGGTTTTGTTTCGCCTGCTTCTTTGGGATAACTTCCGATGGTTTTATCGGATGTGCGCAAGTCGAGTTTGCCGGTATCATCATTTTTTACCAAGCTGGCAGCTTCATTTTTGCCTTGGGGTAATGAACGGTTAATGGCTTCTAGATAAGATTTGGCTGCTTCAGGTGGAAGTTTTTGGAAGGTCTCCGCGACTTTATTGCCTAATCCGCCATCGAGAGCCTTGGCCGCTGGAGGCCCTGCTTGGTGGATTTCTTTGGCAGTTTGAGCAAATTCTCTTAATTCATTGTTATTGAGACCTTCTGGTGCGGCAAAAGTTCTGCCTCCAACGGTCATACTAAGTTCAACCTTTCCTTCTCGATTTTTTCTAAGGCTAAAATCATCTCCTAGTTCTACTTTGGCCTGTTTGTTCAATGCGCGCAGTAAAGCTGCTTTATCGGCAGGAGATTTGAAAGTTGAATCTTTGCCGTCGTTTATTTCATTTAATTCTCTTGCAATATCAGTCCATGAGCCATCTTTGATGCGCTGTTGCAAGTCATCAAATCTTTTAGCTTGATCAGAGCCTTCAGGAAAAGGATTGCGAACGTCTTGCGAGGGAGCTCCTCTTCTACCTCGATCTCCACCAACCGGCTTGCCTTCCAGATCGGTCATTTGAACTTTCATCTGACCTGGATTATTCGGATCTTCTTTAAGTTCCAGTTTGTATTTTTCAGAAGTCTCATTGAACTTTTTGATGAATTCCTGCTGTTGCTCAGGATTCATTCCACTAAGCACCGCGGGTAGTGTGCGATTTGAGAATGTGTCAGCTTGCCTTGGTGTTAATTGGTCGGCGCGTGAACCAAATCGCTCGCCAGCTTCTTCTGGAGTTTCTTTGACAGTATATTTCGTGACATTTTTCCAGGTATCATTTCCTTCAGAATCTGGTTTGCCTTTTTCCTGAAGCCGAAGTTGATCTCTTCCATCTTTGGTTTTACCTAGCTCAATTCTAAAGTTGCTATTGCCGAGCTGTTCGTTCATCATTTCGGCGGCTTTTTCTGGAGTAACTCCGCCTTTTATTAATGAATCGAGCGTTTGGCGAACACCTACAGCGAAAGCAGCTTTAGATACTTTTCCTGGTTGTCCGACGTCTTCTGCGGTTCTTCCGATTCGTTCGAGTTTATCCTGGTTAGATTCATCAATTTTGAGATTGGTAAGAAACTGTTTTGAGTTTTCGAAAGTCTCTCTTTGAGCTGTTCGGGAGTCCGTCCGGCTGGTCAAGTCCACGTCAGTATAAGCAATGGTAATCTCGGGCTTGCTTTCTGTGCCCTTATCATTACTTTGATCTACTTCGTTAGTTTTTGGTTGATCGGCCAAAATATTAACCCAAAGGAAAAACTACATGCTTTACCATCCATATATGTTTATTCCCTAGAAACTGGGTGGTAAACCCAAAAAATGGTGGAAAAGCCCACCTGGTAAGGTTCTTGGTCGGTATTGAAATCGTGAGGTCGTGACAAACTAAGGCCTTATATCAGCCACGACGCGTAGTAAGCAATAGTAAGGATTCCGAGCGCACAAAGATGGATGGTTTATAAAAACTAACACCATATATATGTGATGTCAAGTTGAATTAATCCCCACCGCGTTGGCTTTAGCCAATTTGGCAGGGACTAAGAATTGATTTGGATTCTGACTGACTTTAGTTCAGCATCGGTGCAGATGTTGTGCGATCAGCCTTGTCCTGAGCAGCTATGCGCAATACTCTTGAGCGACCTGCTTCTAGTACAAATAGTGCTCCATCGTTTCCAAATGCGATTCCAGTTGGATTCACAAGTCCTTTGAGGAACTCTTCGGCTTTGCCTTCGCGATTGATGCGAATGACGCAACCTTGTCTGCCGAGCGTGACATATAGTCTGCCCAGACTGTCGATAGTGAGGTTGCCGTCATAGCCATCGGCAAAGTTGAAGCTATCCGAATCGGCTACAGTGATGCGAGAAATTTCGCGACCATCAAACGAGCGTTTGACTACAGAGCCACTTGAGTGTTCGAGGCACCACAAGAAACCATCGGGGTCTAAAAGCAGTCCTTGAGTTCCATTTCCAGGTCCACCAACAATTGCTTCGTACTCGCCGCCTTTGTCGATTTTGAAAATGCCACCAGTATTAGATGGGAAGTTAGCGACATAAACTTCTTCACGTGGTCCAATTGCAATGTCAGAAAGGAAGGTTCCGCCGCCGGTCTTGCTGCCGTCTAATTGTGCAAGAATGCGACCTGATTTGTTTGGATCGATTTTGTAAATGGTACCTTGGATGGTGGCAACATACAAAACGCCTTTGCGGTCGAAACGCAATCCAGAAATTGTGCAGTTGCCTCTGATACGAGCATATTCACTGGTTTGACCAGTGCCATCTACAAACCAGACGCTTCCGTCGCAAGAAAAATAGATTCCACCTGGTCCAGAGGTCATGCGTGAAAATCTGTTTGAATAAGAAGCATTGAGTTGAGAAAGAATTTTGACACCATAACCACGAGGCGCATCGGGCAAATCTATAACTGCTCCGGTATTTCTCTTGGTGGTGCGACCGCTTGAAAGATTGTCTTCGGAGGAATCGTAGACTTCGATTTCTTCACCCACTTCTGCAGTGGTGATGTCGATGTGCAAAATGAGATGGAGCGGGACTAAGATGCGACGAATATGAATTTGACCATCGCTTTCATGCGAATAGGACTCGACGTCAATATGGTCGTGGTCGACACCTAGGACCCGTCCGGTCACTGTATTATGACAACCCATGCCATACCAGATTTGAATCTTCTGTCTGTTTTCTACGAAGCTTTGAAGTCTGGTTCTGAAACTCATTTGACCTTGTCCCCTTGTCCCTTTTAATTGTGCGCTCTGTCAATTATTCGACACTGATGCCTAGTCTACTTTTATCTCTAACCGGTCACATTCCTTTTCCCAATCTACTAATAGGGCATGATTCCAAAATTGCTCGAGACGATAATACTCTCTTTCTTGACTTTGAAGAACATGAACAATCACGTCACCGAAGTCTAAAAGTACCCATCTAGCCTCACTCATTCCTTCTAAGGACTTCGTTTTTTCGCCTTGCTTAGCCAGGTTTTCCCTGACAGACTCAGCGATGGCTTTGACTTGAGCTTTGGATTCTCCTCCAGTAAACACGAAATAGTCAGCAAGCAAAGTTACTTGTTT
>CAZFKB010000031.1:0-29281 GCA_964519785.1 uncultured Candidatus Obscuribacterales bacterium
ATGCTTACAGGCTTTATGTGTTATGGCATGAGTCTGGTATTTTTCATCGAGTCTATGCGCAGACTAGGAGCTGCAAGAGCGACTTCACTTTTTGCCACCGAACCATTTATTGGTGCAATACTATGCGTTATATTTTTGCACGAGCAACTAACTTTCAATCTTATTCTTGCTGGGATTTTGATGAGTGCTGGAGTTGTGCTTCACTTAAGCGACAACTCAAAAATTCATGTTTAGATTCACGCTATCTTTTGTCGCGTCGCGCTTGTTCTTTGGCTTTTTGCTTGGCGCGTTTCTCAGCAAGAAAGGCTTCATGTTCTTGTTTTTCTTTTTGCGACTGCGCGTAAGCCTTTTCTTGCGCTTTCTTTTCTAGATAATATTCGTAATTGCTTGGATAGACTTTGAAGTCACCATTTTCGATTTCGATTATTTTATTTGCGACTTTGGATATAAAATATCGATCGTGTGACACCACGACGACTGCCCCGTCGAAATTGCGCAAAGCGTCTTCGAGTGTTTCTTTAGCAGGTATGTCCAGGTGGTTTGTAGGCTCATCTAGAACTAAAAAGTTTGCAGTACCGGTAAGCATTTTAGCTAGAGCTAATCGTGCTTTTTCACCGCCAGATAATTCGCGAACATACTTAAATACACTGTCCTGACCAAACAAGAAACGACCCAATAAGCCTCTGATTTCAGAATCTTTCCAGTTATGAACTTCATCTGCGATGGTGGCAAGCAATGTTTTGTTCAGATCGAGCGCTTCTGCTTGATTCTGTTCGAAATATGCAGGATAAATATTGTGATCGCCAAGTTTGACCACGCCTTCGTCTGGCTGTTCTTTACCCATTAAAAATCTGAGCAGAGTTGATTTACCCGCACCATTTGGACCTATCAAAGCAATTTTATCGCCACGCTCAATTTCTAAATTGGCGCCCATAAAAAGAATATTGTCGCCATAAGCGTGAGTGAGCTCTTTTACTTCTGCCACTGTCTTTCCCGATCTCGGACAAGGGGGAAATTTAAAACGCAATACTTTTGCCGCTTCATCTGGCTCTTCGATTAGCTCGATTTTTTCAAGTTGCTTTTCGCGTGATTTTGCCTGGGTCGATCTGGTTGCGCTGGCTCTGAATCGATCAATGAAAACCTGTTGTTTAGCGAGTTCCTCTTGTTGTCGCTCATAAGCGGACTGCTGTGCCAGTTTTGTCTCTTCTTTGGTAGTTACATAATAAGTATAATTACCAGCATAAGTAGTGGAGACGCCAAATTCGATTTCTACAATTTTGGTGCAGATTTTATCCAGGAATTGCCTATCGTGCGAAACGATGACCATTGGTACTTCTTGCTTGGTAAGATATTCCTCGAGCCATTCAATCGTCTCAATATCGATATGGTTTGTAGGTTCGTCCAGTAATAACAAATCTGGCTGACGTAACATCACTTTGCCAAAGCCGATTCTCACCTGCCAACCGCCACTAAAAGTGGATACCAATCTGTCTGCATCTTGCGAGCTAAAACCAATTTCAGGCAATATCTTGTCGACTTTACGCTCGAGAGCATAACCGTCGATGTGCTCGAATTCCTGCTGCAGTTGGGTCAGCCGCCTTATCGCTTTGTCCAGGTCATCCCCCTGGGCGGTTTCTAATTGGTGCTGGACTTCGTGCAATTTCATTTGAATTTTGTATGCTTCGTCAAATGCACGCAAAAGTTCGTCGCGGACTGTATTTTCCTGAATAAAATCGAATTCCTGGCTCAAATAAGCGATACGCGCACCTTTTGGCAAGAATACTTGACCTGTGGTTGGCTCGATTTCACCTGTAATTATTTTGAACTGTGTAGTTTTGCCGCAGCCGTTGGCGCCAACAAGACCAATACGCTCTTTATTTTTGACTTCCCAACTGATATCTTTCAGGGCTTCGCCGTTGGGATAAATTTTACTAATGCGATCAAGTCGCAACATCGCGTGGGTTTCCTATCTGCAGAATATAAAATCTTACCATGGGAATACTGATCAACTGCCAGTCTATAACTAAGAGTTACGCGAGCCGTCCTCTTTTTCGCGAGCTATCCTTTGCAATCGAGGATGGTGAGCAGCTTGGCTTGATTGGCCCAAATGGCGCAGGAAAGTCAACGCTTCTTAAAATTCTGGCGGGACTCACAGAACCAGACGCTGGATCATTAGCAACACGTAAAAATCTGCGCGTCGCCTATCTTGCTCAACACCAAAAATATGAACCAGGTCCAAGCATTCTAGATCTCGTTACTAAAGAAGCGGAAGCCCAAGACTTCAAAGACCACGAACGCGCTGCGGCAATTGACTCGACTCTTTCTTTAATAGGTTTTCCAGATAAAAACGCCACTGCAGCTTCGCTTTCGGGCGGATGGCAGAAACGCCTGGCACTTGCATGCGAGCTAGTCAAAAAACCAGATTTGCTTTTATTGGACGAACCCACTAACCATCTAGATCTTGAAGGTGTTTTATGGCTCGAATCTTTTCTCAAAAGAATCTCTTCACAAACAAAGCGCACCATGTCTTTTGTCTTAATAAGCCATGATAGAGCCTTTTTAGAAGGGGTTTGCACTTCTGTCATGGAGTTAAATCCGAGATTTCCACAAGGATTTATCAAGTCGAAAGGCAATTATTCTGCCTATCTCTTAGCCAAACAGGAAATGGAAGCGCAACAGGCACATTTAGAAGCAGCGCTTGCAAGCCAGATGCGCAGAGAAATGGAGTGGCTTTCGCGCGGTGCCAGAGCACGCCAGACCAAGTCTAAACACCGAATCGAGGGTGCTGGCAAGCTCATGGAAGAGCTTGCAGAAGTCAAACAGCGCAATGCAATGGCAAGCAAAATGGGTGTTGAGTTTGAAGCCACCAATCGCAAAACCAAAGAGTTACTAAGCGCCAAAGACGTAAGCAAGTCTTTTGCAGAGCGAGTTTTATTCAAAGATTTAGAGTTGGTCTTAAGGCAAGGTGTGCGTGTAGGTCTGGTAGGCAGAAACGGATCAGGCAAAACAACTTTGCTCAAAATTTTGCTAGGACAGGAAAATGCCACCACCGGTACTATTAAGAGAGCTGATGGGCTTAAAATGGTCTGGTTCGATCAAAACAGAAATCAGGTAGACCAAAGTCAAACGCTCAAACAGGCTCTTTGTCAGCAAGGCGAAGACTCGGTTGTATATCAGGGACGCTCAATTCACGTCGCCACCTGGGCAAAACGTTTTTTATTCGATACGCAACAATTAGCCATGCCAGTAAGTTATTTATCTGGAGGTGAACAGGCTCGGATTTTAATTGCCAATCTAATGTTGCAACCAGCGGATATTTTAGTATTAGACGAACCTACAAATGACCTAGACATTCCATCTCTGGAGGTTCTACAAGAAAGTCTTGAAGAATTTCCTGGAGCTATTATTCTTGTCACTCACGATCGTATGATGTTGGATACGGTATCAAACTGTATCCTTGCCCTTGATGGCACAGGTGGTGCAGACTTTTTTGCTGATTTTGATCAATGCAAACATATTTTTGAAAGAACAGAAAAATCAAATAAATCAGATAATTATTCCGATTCGAAAGATGCTGAGCAAGCAAAACCCAAGGGCAAACCTCAGCGAGCATCAAACAGTCTCACCGGCTCTCAAAAAAAAGACCTGGCTGCCTTACCTGAAAAAATTGAAGCAGCAGAAGCGCGCCTTGATGCAATAAGCAAAGAAATGCAAGATCCAAAAGTGACAAGTAATTTCGTTCGTTTACAGGAGCTTGCAAATGAAGAAGAACAACAAAAGCAGTTACTCGAATCACTTTTCGAACGCTGGCAGGAACTGGAGTCTCTGCAGCAAAGTTAACCAGCTTTTGCGCCTATCCTTCCTGGACTATTTCAGCAACCCCAAGACTTTCATTTAATGTTCGCGCCAGTTCTTCCGGAGCGTCTGTTCCTAAATAAACACGCTTGCCACTTTTCATCGTCACTTCAACTGCATCGAGTCCGTAGACGTTGTAAAGCCAACCATTGCCTATCCAGTGAATTCCCCAGCCGTGCATAGGTCTGAGGCGATATTGACTGGCACAAACTATGTCGTCAAGTGAATATCGTTTCTTGAATAATCCGTCTCCAAACCAGAACTGGAGGTCGTTTTCGTCAATTGCAATGGTCATGCTCTTCATTGACGCGGTTATTCCGCCAAGAAGCCCCATCATTGCAATTTTTGCCATGATGCCAGGAGGCGTCAACCCGAGGAAAAAACTGGCTGCGCCAGCTGTGTAGAGCCATTTGTCGGGCAATTTTTGAATGTGATAGTACGCCATGAGGCACTCCTTCGCTCGGTTTTCAAATTATAATACCTATCATGTTCAGCGGTTCGCCCCCAGTCCACTTAATGTGGTCCAGCATGTACAACCCGGAGAAGCAAAAGCTCAAGCGGAGGGTTGACTGGCGCCGTCTTGGCGAATTGTTTCGTCCTTACATTTGGCAAGAGATTCAACTAACGGTTTGTATTGTAGCCACATCGCTCCTTGGGCTGCTCCCGCCACTTTTAACCCTATCTATCATAGATAAAGCGATCCCAAAAAACGATTTCAATCTTTTGTTGCTTGATGTTGGCTTGATGCTTGCCTCGGCATTAATTTCAGGCTTGATAGGCGTTTATCAAGGTTATTTGAGCTCATTCGTGGGTGAAAGCATTATTCGCGACCTTCATACCCGTCTTGTTACCCATTTGCACCACATGCCGCTTTCATTTTTTGCCGCCACCAAAACTGGTGAAATTATGAATCGGGTATCAAACGACGTGGAAGCTGTAGATTCGGTTGTCACCATGACAATAGTGGCAATACTCACCAATGTTTTCATCATCATAACCACACTCTTTGCCATATTTGCACTTGACGTAAGACTTGCAGCACTGTCTCTGGTATTGATACCACTCATGGTTGTGCCACTATGGCCGGTGGGACGCCGAATGTACGACGCTCGCAAGCGCACCCGCGCAAAACGCGATGAAATGCATTCTGCAACCCAAGAAACACTTTCAGTGTCTGGCATCGTCCTTGTCAAGTCCTTCGTCAAAGAAGAACTCGAACGTTCGCGATTTTTTAAACTAGCAAACGAACTTATGAAGTTAGAAGTAAATGTGGCCATGGTCGGTCGCTGGTTTTTGATGGCAATTACATTCATGATTACGGCCGGTCCAGCTGCAATCTGGCTAATAGGCGGTTGGCTTGCAATCAAGCATGGAGTAACAGTTGGGGTACTCGTTAGTTTTGTTGCACTGCTTGGAAGACTTTATACTCCCGTATCTTCACTTGCAGGTGTGCAGGTTCAAATAGTCAGCGCACTTGCTGTATTTGAGCGCATCTTCGATTATCTAGATATGAGTGAAGAACAAGACGCGCCCAACGCAACCGAATTGAAGCAAACGGAGGGTGCAGTCAAATTCCAAGATGTTACATTCCTTTATCCCGAGACAAAACGCGGAGTGCGTAATCTATCTTTTCAAGTCAATCCGGGGCAAATGGTGGCGATAGTTGGTCCTTCAGGTTCTGGTAAATCGACTGTAGCGCAATTGTTACCACGCCTTTTCGACCCCGATTCAGGATACATCACCATAGATCAAAATGACATCAAGTCACTAACAAGAGCATCCGTGCGCAATCACATCGGCATAGTCATGCAAGAAACTTATTTATTTCATGACACCATACTTGCAAACTTGAAATATGCCAAAGAAGATGCAAGCGAAGAGGAGGTCATCCAGGCCTGTAAAGCAGCCAATATTCATGACTTCATAAGTTCACTACCCGAAGGTTATAAGACTATCGTCGGCGAGCGCGGTCACAAATTGAGCGGGGGCGAAAGACAACGCCTGGCAATCGCACGAGTGCTTTTAAAGGATCCTAAGATTTTAATTCTAGACGAAGCAACAAGCTCACTAGACACCGAAAATGAAGCAGCTATACAAGCGGCTCTTGAACCTTTGATGCAAGGAAGAAGCACTCTTGTGGTGGCACACCGGCTTTCAACTATAATGAACGCTGATTGCATTTACGTCATCGAAGACGGCTCGATTATTGAGCAAGGCAATCACCAGGAATTACTAGCTGCTGGTGGCGCTTATGCCAGACTTTATCGAGCAAACATGTCATAATTGGGCAAATTTAATTGAAAATATTCAGTAGATTGAAGGGGATATGGATCAAGAATTAGATGTGGGAGAGCTTGAAACCTGGGCGGTCCAAGATCTCAAATTTCTAAAAATTGAAGGCACCGCGGCAACTGAGCAAAATGTTCTTGTGGATCAGCTCTTTGGTCTGCAAAAAAACAATTGCAGTATCGCTTACCTAAGTCTTACTCAAAATAATCAAAAAGACTTTTACATCGGACTTTCCCTACCAACCAAGCAATGCCCTCCAGCTCTTGTAGAATCAGGTATCGTGCCACGTTCTTCATTCATTGATGCTGAGTCACTTAACGCCCAAATGGATATACTGCTGCAACATGTGGGTCTCCTTTCAGGTATTCCAAAGAATGGTGAACAGAGTCAATCATTATCGAGTGCCACCAGCTATGGTTCGCTTATCTTAGCCACTCCTATAAGCAAAGAAAATTTGTGGTCCGAAGAATTCAATGTGGCAGAACAGATTCGCGTCGCAAAAAACGGATTGGATCCTGAGAAACAGCCTACCATCCAGGAGTTTGTCGAGCGCGAACAAGAATATTTCGACTACGTTCTTAATACTTATGCAAGTGGTGCCTGGCTGGTTTGCCCTTACTTTTTTAGTGCTGACGAAGAAATATTCAATGTTATTTTGAAAAATATCGAACAGAATCTGGAGCCGTCATTAAAAGCGGCACCACTAAAAACTTACTCATCGTGCGAATTACGTCCCTTCGTGGAAAATTTCGCCTGGCTCAAGAATAAAAAATCAGGCGAATTTATAAACCAACTCCTTACTTTCGAATATTTAACACCATTGAGCTCAGCCTCGCTTGCACACATTATTAGCGTCCTAAAATAAAGTGTGTGCACTTATAACCCTCCCCTGCATGCACTTCCGCTTGCTGCTTATGCAGCAATTATCGCTCTGCCCGGCACAAAGTTTTCGTTATTATCCAGATTGAGAATATCACTCAACCAAGCAGGCATTAGGGCAGACGAGCAGTGAATTTCTCGCCGGTCCAGACCATAAAGCCCTTGATACGCTTTTCTTTGCGCCTCAAATCCGAACAAGGCAAATCTATTCCAAAATCCGTTGTACCAGAGCGCTCGAATCACTTGTCCAGCTCTCGAATCACCTAATTGAATCTTGCGTCTGGTTGTCTTTTTGAAATAGACGCGCTTTCCTTCATACATAAATGAACTAGAAGGACCACTTATTTCGTAAGTTGATTCAAGCTCTTCGCATTCGTTAAGCCATTTCTGACCCGGTCTTATTAATCCTAGTCTTAGAGCAATTTCTTTTGCCTTCTTAAATGGATGCGTTTGCAATTTTCGTCCAAAAGAATTTGCTTTTATCTCTGCAATTTCTCTTTGACTGTAATGCGGTCGTTTGCCGTGAGATTTCGCTCTTACAAAAACACCTCTTGTAATTCGATGTATCTCACCTTCTTGTATTAACCGAAAAATACAATTATCGATAGCGCTCCTGTTTCCATAATTAAGTAATTCTCTGGTCGTGAACGGTTGATCAACTTCTAAAGTGCGTAGATGTCGACGAATCTTTTTTGTAACTCCGAGGTTATAAGCCCCTTTTTCCATAAAGTTTACTCCTAAGAAAATAGATGGGTTTTTCTTAGAAAACACTTTAGACTAAATTGACCTATTACGATCGCAGAAAAATCGCTCCCCTTGCCAGTTTCAGCAATTCAACGCATATCTAAAAATAAAAATTTGAGACCAAACGTCAAGGCTCTTATTTCAAAAACAAAATTCAATGTTTTTGATTTGAAGATGCAGCCGCCGCATCATTCAAAGTGTTGACGATATCAGAATATCCAACCCACGATTTAGTTAGATTATCCATTCCTGATTTGTATTGGGCACCACCCTGATGCAAACCATTCTCCATGTTATTCAAAGCACCAGACATTCGACCGCTTCTATCCAATTTACGCAAGGTAGCTTGTGCAGTAGCCTCACCTTGAGCTGCAGCTTTTTCAAGCCATTCGAGAGCCTCGCCCGAGTCTTTGCCTGCGGTGTCTAACAAAAGATGTCCCAGACGAGATTGAGCTTCTGGTAGTCCTTGAGCTGCTGCTTGTCTGTAATAATCTAGAGCCTTGGATACATCACGTTCCACTACAATTCCCTTTTCATGAAACATCCCCATAATTGTTTGAGCCCTGGCATGTTTTGATTTAGCCAGTTTATGCAAATGTTTATGAGCAATGGTAAATTCTTTTTTCGAAATATGCTTGCATGCAATATCAAAAGTGTCTTGCGAATTATTCGAAGACGTACAAGCAGTCAAGTTCAAAAACAAAACCACTAATAACCAAACTAAAATCTGATTAATCCTCGCTTGGCAAATAAATACAAAAGACCACCTGAAACGACAAACATTGCCAACAAACACAAATAATATCCATGAGGATTATGCACTTCGGGAATATTGAAATTCATTCCATAAATTCCTGCAATCAAGGTTGGTGGCAAGAACAAAGTCGCTACTATAGTTAAAACTTCGGTAGTTTCATTGGTTCTAAGACCAAGTCCTGAAACGTAAACATCCATCAAGTTATAACTCATGGATCTATAAGTCTCAAACGTTCTAACAAGCGCTCCAACCTCGTCCATTCGAGATGAATATTCTTGCTTTCCTGATTCGGTCAATACTTTGTTTTTAGACTTGTGAATTGAATTAATTACTGTCTCAACGGGCCACAACACATTCAAAAAAATCCAGATCATCTGCTGAGACCTGTTGATGAGATTCAATTCTTCTTTTCCAGGATTTCGAATAATCTTGTTTTGAATAGTTTCGAGTTTGGTACCACCAAGTTTCAATACATCTACATAACTCAAAAGAACATCTTCCATTAGCTCGCCTGAAAGCACATCAGCAGTCATATTACTATGCATCTCACCTTGCGAAATAAGATTGTGACTGGTTAAAGAAAAAGCGTTATCATGACTGAACTGCCTTGTGAATAAAACTTTTTCTCCCAAGAAAAAATTCACCGTTTCAAGTGCATCCACTTTTTCGGTCACCGATGGACGCTGCACCGACCACATCATGCCATTAGGAAAATCTTCAAAAAACGCGCGTTTGTGCGGAAAGCGCAGTATCTTCACTTGTTCGTCAGAGAGGTCCAAAAAGTCTTTAAGACATTTCCAGAATTCATCTCCAATGCTTCCAGAAACGTGAAGCCACAGCAAGGTCTTTTCTTTCAACTCTTCTTTGAGCTGGTCGAAATCTATGAAGTGCGACTCCATAAGCCCTTCATGGTCAGCATAATAATATTGGATACGGCGCTCGACGTTATCAGGAAGACATGGCACCATTTCAAAAGTTTCAGTGCAGAAAATTTGTCTGCCATAAATAAAATCCTGAACCTTCATTTTGCTACCCCTGCAGATTTTTTTAACGAGAACGCACCAAACTTAGTTTACTGCTCGTATAATGTTTAAGTCATGCATAAAATCGATAAAAAGCTATTTTCCCTATTATGTGCCACTAGCTCCGCCTGCATAGTCCAGTTGGCCTATTTGTGTCCACCAGCATTTTGCGCCGGAGAAAGCGAGTTTGCAACAGGCGTCCAATACTATAAAGGAAAGAATTTCAGGTCAGCAGCGCGAGAATTTGAGAATTCGATTTCTCATGGCAACATCAAAGCCTCGGTTTTTCTTTACGCAGCTTACGCTTATCAAGCTTATGGCGACAGAGATGAAGCACTACGCAAATATCATCAAATAAAAAATCTGTTCAATGATTCGCAGTCAGCATCAATGGCTAATCAAGCGATTTCGCGTCTTGACCCTAATAACTCTTGGACCGATAGAAAACCACATTTACTTGAAGAACTGAAAAGTAAACTCAAAGCGCAAGGAGCGACTCCAACAACAGGAAGTCAAAATAAAACGGTTTCTTCAAAGTCTAACCTAAATCGAAAAACTGATTCCAGTATTGATGATACACAAGAGGACGATATACCACAGAAGGCATCAAAACTCAGCGCCAATACGCCTTCAGTCGCTCGTGTATTCTACAAATCAGAACAAGATGAAATCATGGTAGACGTGCGAATCAACGGCAGAGTGATACCGATGGTTTTCGATACTGGAGCTCCAGGTATTTGCATAGACAAAGAAATGGCTCGCAGTCTTGGACTTGCCGTTCCGCAAGGTAAAGCCGATGGCGCCACAGGTGGTTCTTCAAATTCAACTGTGATTGATTTCTGGAATACAAATGCAACCGTACAAGTGGGTCCTATCTCAAAAGAAAATACAAGAGTAAAGATTTACGAAAAAATTCATACCCGTCCTTTGCTTGGACAGGGATTTTTTAAGGATTTTGATTACACCATTGACCATAGCGCTAAATGTATAGAATTTCGAAGAAAAGGCATGTCTAATAGCGGCGGAAAAGGCTATACCTTGCCATTCACTTTCAAAAAAGAAGGTCGACGCATCGTCGTAGAAGTCGAAATGAACGGCAAGAAAGGTCCCGTAATGCTTGATACTGGCAATACTGCAAGTGGCATTACGTTTCATAGTAAAGAGCAAATGAAAAAATTCGGTATCAACCAGTTGCCGGATGAAGCGCAACTGCATTCTACCAGCGGGGTTTCTGGTAGCGGAAGCTGTTATAGATTCACTGTTCCTAGAATAAAACTTGGTCCAATAGAAAAGACCAATCTCAATGCAGACCTGGCAAACGAGGTCGATGACGACGAGGACCTTCCCCTTCTTGGACAAGATATGCTTTCTGGCTGGCAATTCACAATCGACATGGAAAGAAAAGTTATTCACTTCCTTAGACGCTAAGGCTGATATTTTTAAGACAAACCTGGGAATCTTGAATTTGGGAGTATCTGGGCTAAAACTTGGTCATGTCAAAATCTAAATTCATCAAAACGGGTCCATCGTTACCGGTTCGCTTGGCTAAAATGGGCACTCTTCCTTCTAGCGAAGACTTGAAGTACATGCTAGCCACTGCCTCAAAAGACGGCAAACAGGTGGAGCTGCCTTTCATGAATCCTGAAACAGACTGCAATTTCATGATTAAGGTGATACCTGCCAGTTCTCCTGTAAGCAATCCACGCTGGACTTTTGGACGCCTTGAGAATGGCGTTTTCAAACAAGTTTGGAGCAAAGAATCAAATGAAGTAATCATGATTCAGGGAAAAATCAAAGTCGATGGCGCCAGCAAAGGCGAGTATGAATCGGTCGACATTTACGAACACAATACTATCAAGTCTCATCAAGGTGCTCTGGCGCCTGCTTTTGGCTGGAAACGCAAAGACAAAGAATTCCCCCTGGAAGAGCAGCCACTAGACCCCGACCTTGCTCCATATGACCCTGAACCTCCGGCATTTCAGCAAGTCGGATATTTTGGCTCGACATCGCAAGAATTCGACCAGCCCCAGGTACAAGTCTCACATCAAGTTTCGCAAACTGGAGAATTCCAGCCCTTTCTATTACCCCCAGCCCCACTTCCCTTTGCCAAATTCGACGAAGCGCCAAAAGAATTGCCCCCGGCAGTGGATTTCGACTTAGACCTGGATGACGCTTTCAAAATACTCGGAGATCCTGAAACTGGACTTTTGTGCTATCCCGCCTTTAGTTTCTTTTTGATGCGTGAATTCGAGCACAGTTTGCAAGGATCGCAAGACCTGTCTTTGATTGTTTTCGAGATTTTAGACAAACAAACAAGCTCACCTACTGAATTGTCCATTCAGGATGGTGCGGCAGTAACTGAGGTCTTTAACTCGATTAGAGCTTCACTCGATTTCTGTGCGCGCAGCGAAGAGAGTGAATTTGCAATTGTTCTGCCTTATTACAATTCGCAAGACGCAATTTCATTTGCCGCATCTCTTTTCACAGGGCTTTCTGAAAATCCAATTTTGGCTAACGGAGAAAACGGTGACCAAGAGCGCGTTTTCACAATCGGCGTAGCAGCTCGTACCAGCGCCATCAAAGACGCTGGTACTTTGTTTGCCTGTGCTCGCAAAGCAAAAGACGACACTAAAAATTCAAGCTGTCCTTATTTACTGTTTCAATAAATTGCTATTAAGGGTAAAAATTTCTGCCGCGCTGCAAAACGTTTTGATTTTGAGCTCGCGATGGATCAAGAAAACTATCGAGTGAAATCGGCTGATTTTGAGACGATCTGCCGCCTGAAAAATATTGCGAACGGCTTCGACGTCTTAAAGAATTTTTTCCTAACTTTTGATCGATATCTCTGCGCATTTTGTCTATAGAAGCATCAGAGATCAGGCTCAATTTATCGTTTCTTCTTAGCGGCTCGAGCTGATCAAGCATTTTGGCTGCTTTTTCGTAGTGATGACCTTCATAATATTGTTTGGCACGCAACCAGATTAGATTAAGCGCTTCGCGACTATCTATGCCGTAGTCAACCTGAGTGGCTTCAATCTGAGAATCGATCTTTTCATCAATAGCGGTGGGAGCCTCCCACGTAGTGCTAGTTTTGGTATGTTGCGCACTGGGCGAATCAATTAACGAAGAAACTTTGCCTCTGTTTCTATACGAGCTGTAATAGCGAATTGGCGAACTTCGATTTGAAGATGAAGGCACATGAAATCCTGGATTGTTGGGAAAATACAGTCCCCCAGGATAATTTGACCCAATCCGAAATGGAACACCATTTGGCAAATAAATCACTCCGCTTCCTGACTGACCAGAAGCGCCAGGATAGCTTTGTGCAAAAACCGATTGAGATTGGGCAATGTCGAAAAAGCTAACACTAAAACCAAGCGCCAAAACGAGAATAAAAATTCTAGGCGCTTTAGCAGTTTGTTCTTGCGCTTGCATAAATATTACGGCTTTTCCCAATTTGCGATATATTCATCTTACACCCATTTTGGCGGACGACTCAATTAAAAACCACCTCAAAGCATACAGAACCAAAACCGGCTTGCTTGCAGGCATTCTGGTAGCTTGCTGTGTGTCAGTCCACGCAAAACCGACAAAAATGCCTATTACGTTAGAAGCTTTGACGCCAAAACTAGATACTTCGACTCCAGTATCAGACAAACTCCTGCAAGGTTCGGTGCAAGACACTTATAATCCAGAGGTTCTGCAAATTCCCAAAAGCGGCTTTGGTAAAGTCTATGAAATAGGTACTAAACTTTTTGCTGACGGCGATTATGTAAGAGCATTCAATGCATTCAAACTCTCCTATTTGCGCGCAAGTAAATATGGAATGAATGACCCACGTACAAAAATGGCAAAACAAGCGGTCGATATGACCAAATCTCATGTTGGCTTATCGTCCAGGCTTGGATATAAGGTCGAAGGCAAAGACTCAAATCTATTGACTGGAAAAGTAGAAAAGGTATTCGCGCCCTCTCTAGCCTGGCTTTCTGGTATCAAAAAAGACGACAATATACTAAAGGCACAAGTTGGAAAAACAGACGTTACACTGACCTTGAGACGTGGTGCAAAAACTTTTCAAATCACGCTGCGTATACCAGCTCCCTTGGATGGAAGACTAATAGCAGACACCCCCAACGCCACTACAAGTAGTGGCGGAGACGGTTTTGGAGCCCCCATAAAACACCCGGAATTACTGGGTCCAGCTATCAAATTGCTTGGCAATTATGACTGTTATCTTGTAGTTGACGTTTCGGGGAGCATGGCAAGCCCCATTTCATTAAGTGCCCCAAGTTTTCCTAGCGCTGGAAATTCTGGAAGCTCCAAATCGAGCAAATGGACTTGGTGTCAGGACCAGAGCAATTCCTTTTATAACGACGTTGCCAAATTCATGCCGCAAGGCGTCACTGTCGTTCCCTTTAACGATAAATTTTCGGTTGCCCCCAACTTAAAAGGAAGCCAGATTTCATCATTATTTTCACAACTTGGTCCCGAAGGCGGAACAGACATCGCCGCTCCACTCGATTACATATTGTCTGAATACCTGGACAAAAAGCAAAGAAAACAAAAAACAAGACCAATAGCAATTGCAGTAATGACTGATGGGGAGTGCGGTTTGCAAGAAATTGCCGATACCATAATTGATGCCACTCACAAAATGACTCATCCCAAAGAAATTGTCATAACCTTTCTTTCTATTGGTGACACCACCACCGGTTCGCCTGTGCTTCGAGCATTGGACGATGACCTTGTATCAGCTGGTGCTAAATATGATATCGTCGATACCAGATCGTTTGAAGAATTGTCGCGTTACGGACTGACCAAAGCTCTTGCGGCTGCTCTCATCGAAGAGAAAGTCGAAAAATAATTGTCGACCAATTGCTTATAAGACACAAACCAGAAGCTCGAAACGCACAACTACTTTTGCATTTGCTTATCAATCGGCTTTATCGGGTTTAGGTTAGGGAATAATAGAATTATCGCTATGAGGGAAGAGCTGTGTTGAATAAAAAGCCGAGATTATCGAAAGAGGATAATTTCCAAAATGTCTGGTTTTCGCAATCAGGCAAAAAGACCACCACATCTGACCTGGACAAAATAGACGAATATACAGACTTAAAAACAATCGAGCAGGCAAGCCAAGCCCCGGCCCAGCCGCAGGTATCGCCACGGGCAGCCACAACCACACAGGGAATGAAAAAACTCAATCCCCTTCAACAGAACTTCGACCAGATACGTAGTTTCGCCTACCAGGCTTTCGATAAACTGGATACAAACGGGAATGGTTTCATCGAAACCGAAGAACTGTACGCTGCTTTGAACGATCCAAACTTAGATATGCGCGAAAAATCTTACGTTACCTTTCTTTTGACCAATCAAAAAGAAATAGCCGATTCTGTAAATGAAGGAATCGACCCCACTGAAAATGGCATTTCACGCCTAGATATTGAGCTTTACTTCAAGCTTGCCATCTCTAGACTGGCAAAATAGCTCACAGTAAAGTGTTATCATGTCGTCTTTCACACCAAGCTGGAGGACCGTCATGACTTCCATTTACGATTTTCACGCCAAAACCCTCGATGGCAAAGATCTCGACATGAGCATCTACAAGGGAGACGTGTTAGTAATAGTAAACACTGCAAGTAAATGCGGTTTTACCAATCAGTACGAGGGTTTGCAAGAATTGCACAAACAATTCCATCTGCAAGGTCTCAAGATACTAGGTTTCCCTTGCAACCAGTTCGGGTCCCAAGAGCCAGGCTCAGAATCCGAAATTGGGGCATTTTGTCAGAAGAATTACGGCGTCGAATTTCAGATGTTTGAAAAAATCGATGTGAACGGCGCCCAGGCTCACCCTTTATACAAATATCTTACAAGTGAAGCGCCTGGAATTGCAGGAACAGAGGCTATCAAATGGAATTTCACCAAATTTCTGGTAGGTAAAAACGGCAAAGTGCTGAAGCGCTATGCCCCAGACGTCAAACCTCAAGACATGGTGAAGGATATCGAAGCCCAGCTTGTGGTCGAAGCGAAAGCCTGAGTCTCGATAAATTACATCAAGCCGCTCTTCATTCGTCTTTGAATTTCGTCAATCACATCTTTGGATTCTTTGAGCCCAAGGCCAGTTTTGCTTCGATATAACTGTATGGCCTCAATCAAGCGTTTTTTTGAAACGAGTTCAATCACTTCTTTGTCGACATCGTCAAAATTGAAACCAGTTCCTATTCTAGGCGCTGTTCTTGGCATTCCATCCGTCAGGTCGTAACTGGACAGAGGCTCCTGGCACCCGATGAATCGAATCAGCTGTTTAGCATCTTTTTCAAGCTGCTGGCTGAAAGGCTTCATCCCAGGGCTCAGAGGGACTACAATGTCGTCTAAAACAAGGACTACACGCCCAAAAGGCTTCCCACTAAAAGTAGATCGCTCTATTTTCACCCCTTTTACCTGTTCAAAAGCAATTGGGTCCAACGCTTTCATAGAAAAAATTCCCGAGCTGATTTTTATTTCCTTTTTGCGCGAATCAAAAACTGCTTCACTTCGCCTTGTAATTAGAGCAGCGATCATTGCAAATACAACAGCACCTAAACCACACAAAGATTTTGGCTCAATATCTCGCAAACAGAGAAAACCCACGCCACAAGCTATAGTCGCGATAAAAAAGACGTAGGATAAAAATGGAAAATTTGTTTTAGCTACCAGTGTATAACCGTTCAGCCTGTCGATTTTCATAATAAAACTGCACCCGTTTTATCAACTGTTTAAGCACTACAAAGATTAGATTTCATAACTAAAACTAGGGTTTTCCTCCTGCAAAAAAATTAGAGAGGCACCCAGAATAGAGGAGGAGAAATCGGGCACAACTATAAAGACAGGCGACACTGACTTCGTAGAGGACTTTTAAATGAAAAAATTGCCTGTGGTCTTATCTGCTCTAACCATTTTCAGTTTGGCACTGCCCGCAAATGCTCAACATGCAAATGCTAAAGGCGGCTTCTACAATTACAAACCCGGTGAATTGCAAAAACCTCAGTGGCGTCAATACAAAGGCGAAGTTCAAATAATAAACGACACCCCAGACGTAAAAGATTTTACTAAGCCGGATGCGCCAGGACCCATTTATCAAATTCAGCTTCCCAATCATCCACAACCTCAAGGTGGAGGACTTGGCGTGAACGGCGGTAGTGCCGGTGGTGGCATGACGCAGCCACAAGTGATTAATCTGACACCAACAAGAGATAACAGATTGCTTGCGCCAGCCGGAATGGAATCAAATATGAATTCTCTGAAAACCCCATCGCAAAATCTGGCTCCTGGAGTGACAACAGGAATTCACGCTAATATGCGACCACCACAAACAAAACCAAGCACTCTTACGCCTCAAAGCGGAAAACGTGAGCTTCTCAATAGAGCGCAGAGTACACCATCGACTTATAAGCCATACAAACAACTAGATGCTAATGGTTCTAGCTCGAATAAAAGTTCTACTAATGTCACAGGCGAATTAAAAAATGGTGGGCGCGGGTCACTGCTCAAAAAATCAAATTAAGCAAATCAATGATAAATACAGGACCGGATTTCAGCGCTCTTCAAGCTATCCAACTAGAGCCAA
Source organism: uncultured Candidatus Obscuribacterales bacterium (assembly GCA_964519785.1). Classification (GTDB taxonomy): domain Bacteria; phylum Cyanobacteriota; class Vampirovibrionia; order Obscuribacterales; family Obscuribacteraceae; genus Aved-18. The sequence goes on from CAZFKB010000031.1 coordinate 17,153, forward strand.
ACGAGACAATAAGCTACCAGGGTTCTCCTAATTTAAGACAATCAGTCTGGCATAGCTTTAGAATCTTGCTCAAAATCACTTTCTTCTTATTTCTTTATGGAACAGCTCTTGCATTTTTTGCATACCAAATTTCGCTTCATTGGGCAATTGGCATCTATTTGGTGGCACTTGTACTACTGTCATTGATCGATGCTTACACAGACCGTAACGTCTTTTATTGCATCACAAACAGACGTGTCATTAAGTTGAAGGCTGGCAAAATAGAAAAACAGCTACGATTTGATGAAATAAAAAAGATTACTCATAAAGAAAAAGACGGGCGAGGTTTTTTTCTTTTTGTAGGGCGTTCAAAAGAAGTTACGGTTATTAGTTTTCTCGGGATTGAACGTGTTAGTGCTGTATATGCCGCTTTACCAAGTGATTTAAAAAAAATAGCAGAGAAGTCGAACTCATCATTAATCTAGTGAAAATTACTTCTTTTAGCTTTGCAGACATCGTATCTAAAATCCTGCGCTATGGATCAAGCAGGGAATTTTACTGTTGAAGGGATACTATCATGCAAGAAAGTAATTACAGCCAGAATGGCGATTTGAACCTTCCTATGCCTATCGAAGACAGAAAAGAATACGAAGGTAATATGGAAAAGAAACTAGCCGATTTAGGCAGCAAAATCGATGAAATGGCTGTTAAAGCCGAAGATTTCAAAGAAAAAGCAGCCGAAAAATTCGAAGAGTTAAAGAAAAAGCGCGAAGACGCTTCGTGCAAATTCAGTGAACTAAAATCTCAAAGCCAGGAAGCCTGGAAAGAGTTTAAAACACACCTTGATTCTGCCATGGAAGATTTAAGCCATGCTGTCGGAGAAATGAAATCGGGCTGCTGCGAGGCTAAAAGCAAGTTCGAAAAACAGAATTAGTTTCTAACTAATTATTCTTGAATATCAAGCACTGAAACTTCCGGTTTACACATAAACCGGATTTTCGGTGCGTTTCCGCCTACCATACCTATACCGCGATTAATGTTCATGTCCATATTATCTACTTTGTAATAACCAGACTCATATTTTTTCCCGGTAAGTGATCTTGTAATTATCGCTCCATAAAATGGTATTCTCACTTGTCCGCCATGCGTATGTCCGCACAAAAACAAATCAACATCTGTTTTAGCTAACTGGTCTGCAATACTTGGGTAATGAAACAAAAAGATGTTATAGGTTTCTTTGGGCAGCACTGAAATCAAGTGTGGTAAATTAGCTTCCGAATCAATTGGTACACCACTTATAGTGGCATCAACTCCATTAATTTTGATATTCTGGGTGGTGCTTTCCAATTCTTGAACATTACTTCCCGAGCGAGTGAACAGATTCACATCAGGGTAGCACCTGGAATCGTGATTACCTTTGACTACATAAACTGGTGCGACTTTACTCAAATCAAATAGTACCGACCTGAAGCGCTTTAGAGCCTTATGGGTATTTATAGCGTCACCTGTAAATACGATAATATCCGGTTTTAGTTGTGGTATCAAAGAAGGAAGTCTGGTTTCGGGACCTGGTATATCATCACAATGAGTGTCTGAAATGTGCACGATGCGAAAATGCTTTCCATGAGCCAACTTTGCGCTATGAATAGTTTTATTTGTCACTTCCAACTGATATGGTTCAACAAAAAATCCCCAATACAAACAACAAAGACCAATCAATGAGCTAAATACAATTGTCCAGCCTACCCATGTAATTCTTGTTTTTTTAAAACCGCCACGAAAGCTGATGACAAGCGCACTTATAAAGGTAAATGTTATGAATGCAACAAGAAGAACGAGTACTACAAACTCGCTAACCAAGAGGTTGCATATGATCAATGGATCTCTCACGGGCTAATTTAATCTTTTAAGCAAGTTTGTAATCTATAAATTGCGCTATAACTTGCCCTTGGGCACTGGCAGGAACAATTATTCGGCCACAGGTGTCTTAAACAACAGCGGTTAACCCAATTTTAGCGTCAGGGCGTAGGCGTCCAAGTTAATAAAAGAGGAATATAAGATGAAAACCAAAAAATCGTGGAGTTTTTTGATTCCTGGCATAGTCATAGCCATGACAACTCCCAATCCAGCGTTCGCCATTGATTTCGACTCATTGGTTCGCACATTCACCGGCGGAAATACTGGAGCCAGCAGTTCGTTCAGTCAAAATTTCATTCGCACCAATTTAAATGCCAAGAGAACCCAGCTTGAAACAGACATCACCTCTGGTATCGCTTCAGGTCAGCTTACCACTGATGAAGCAAACGACCTTAGAGCTGACTTGAACAAGATTTCAATAGACGATTCGAGTTTTTCAGCCGACGCTAATTTGACCAGATATGAAACCCAAAATTTAATCGACCAGTACGAAGCAGTCTCGCGCAAATTAAATGCTTACCTGACCAATTCAGCAACCAACGCATCTGTAATTGGTGGTGGCACCGCAGACAGTGGTCAATGGTTCAGACGTTATGGACATGGACGAAACTCTGCTAGCCAGGCAGAACGTCGCGCTCGCATCGACACTTTGCAAGCAGAAGTCGGCTCGCTAATCTCTACTGGCGTTTACAGCGGTAAATTGAACCAGGTTGAATCCACCAATTTCAGAAATGAATTGAATTCGATTAATACCCAGGAATCTACTGCTCTTCGCGATAATCGATTGTCATCTGACGAAACGGATTCTCTGGCAGACAGATTGATAGCTCTAAAGACTGCAGTCACTGATGCCACCAATCGTCCAAGCTGGGGTCGCGGCTGGGGTGGTCGCAAAGGCAAATACAATCCTCACGCACAAATTAACACTCAACAAACACTACTTGCACAGCGTATCAACCAAGGAATCGCATCGGGTCAATTGACCCGAGGTGAGGCTGATCGTTTGCTTGCTGATGAAGCTAAAATCAATAGCTTAAACGCACAGCTATCAGCATCAGGTGGACGCTTGTCATGGGATGAGCAAAGAAGAATCTTGAACGAGCTCGATCAGCTTTCAAGAAAAATCAATAAAGAGCTTTATGACAGACAAGTCAGATAAGCGGTCTTTGCAATAACCAAGATTGAAGCAAAAGAGGACTGACCAAATGGTCGGTCCTCTATTCTTTGCTGGCTGCAAGTGCAGAAATAGTCTCGTTAGCTTTGGTCGAAACAAAAATGTTCTCGTCTTCTGCAAGACTCTTAAGTATTTTCAAAGACAATTTGCGGTTTTCAGAAAGTCCAAGACGCACATCATCGCTTGGGTCCTTCGCTAATTTAGACAATATAACTTCGGGAACGTTTTCATTTTCACCAAGCCCAATACGCACATCTGGATGAGCATCACCAGCCAATTTGAGCATAATGCTTGGCGGGCAATTTGGATTTTCGGCTAGTCTGCGACGAACACGCGGATTTTCGTCCTCTGCCAACCTGGTTAGAACAGATTGAGTAGTGTGAGGATTTCCTGCAAGCACTATGCGAACATGAACGTCCGCGTCTGCTTGTGTGCTTTGAGTTTTACCTTCTTTCAGCTCATAAATGGATTTGACGATCGAAGTCAAATTCTGAGCAGAAACCGGTTTTGCAATGTAATAGTTCATTTTGAGCTTTAGCGCTTCCATTACATCTTCGTCGCGTTTCGAGACTGTAAGTAAAATCACTGGGATCGTACAGATTTCGCTATCAGCCTGGATTTCTTGCAAAACTTCATGTCCATTTTTCTTTGGCATGTTCAAGTCGAGCAAAATTATGTCGGGTCTCTTATTAGCGCCAGTTTTGGACTTAGCCAGATATTCCATAGCCTCTTCGCCGTCATTTGTAACAGCAAGCTCGTATTCGAGCCCCGAGCGCTTGAGCGCTTCTTGCGTCAGACGGATATCTGATGGTGTGTCTTCAACCAGCAAAATATTGATTAAATCGGTCATGTCTGATACCTACTTACATCTTGCACTAACTTTGTGTGATTATCTCAGATTTGACATCTATTTTTGGATTTAGTGCCCATTAATCTCAGTGTCTTTTACAGCAGGTAACGTAAAAAGAAAGATGGAACCTTCACCAGGATTAGACTCAACTGAAATTGTGCCACCATGCGAAGTTACGATCCGCTTGCAAATTGCAAGTCCCATTCCAGTCCCTGAATATTGAGTTTTTCCGTGCAAACGAGCAAACATATCGAAGATCCGATCTGAATATTTAGAATCAAATCCGATACCATTATCACGCACCGAAAATAACCACATGTCTCCGCTTCTGTCGCTTGTTATGACGATATGGGGACTGCGCTCTTCGCTTCTATATTTGAGAGCATTACTTATGAGATTTTGAAACAACTGTACTGCTTGGGAATATTCAACTGCAACTTCAGGAAGTTCGTCTATTTCTAAAGATGCTCCGCTCTCTTGAATAGACATGCGCACATTGGCTAAAACATCTTGAACGACTAGATTGCAATTAGTAGCCTGGTTATTCGACTCTTCACTGGATATATTCGAATGAGTCAAGACTGCCTGGATAAGTGTTTGCATTCTTTGTGTGCCATCGAGAATATAATCTACAAATTCTTGTGAGTCTTTATCTAGCTTTTCGCGTGCATTCTCATTGAGTAAATTAGCAAACCCCTGCACCGCACGCAGTGGCTCTTGCAAGTCATGCGAAGCAATTTTGGCGAATTGTCTTAATTCCTCGTTACTCTGTTCAAGCTGGTCCGTGCGCTCGGATACGAGACGTTCAAGGGTCTCACTGATTCTTTTGCGCTCTGTGATATCACGCACGAACGCACAATACATGTAGTTATCGTCCTCTCGAATTTTGAAAATACCAATTTCAATCGGAAACTGATGTCCGTCTTTGTGAACACCAATAAGTTCGTGTGTTGCGCGCTCGAGATTTTTTATTTGTTCCTCGAATTGTCTTTCGATAATCATCGAAAAATGGCGTCTGAAGTGCTTGGGGACGATTGTTGAAAGACCTTTTCCAAGAACATCTTTTTTCTTCCAGCCAAATGTCGACTCTGCTTGATTATTCCAATCGGTAATACGCCATTTAGTATCAAGCGAAATAAAAGCGTCATAGGAATTTTCTAAGATGATGCGCAAACGTTTTTCACTGCGCCGTAAAGCTTTTCCCAAAGCGTGTTTCTCACAAGCACTTTGTAGACGTTTGTAGATGGCGTCATAACTTGCAACACCTTTAATAAGATAGCCTTGAGCACCGTTGTCTAATGCAGCTAACGCTTGATCCTGTTCGCTTATGCTAGTCAAAATAATAATCGGTCGATCGCCCACAAGCGCTCTTACCGAAAAATATGTAGCTAATCCTTGAGAATCGGACAAATGCATGTCGAGTAAAATTGCATCGAATTCTTTTACTTGCAATACTTCGGTTGCCATCGCAAGATTAGCGATCGGATCCACCTCAAGTCCGCGCTCTACCATATTGGTGCAGAGCAAATCTAAAAAGGTTGGGCTGTCTTCTACGATTAAAACGCGCATTTAGGTGCTCTTAATAAGCTTTGATCGATCTTATCACAAGCAAAAAATTCAAGAGCGCGAACCAACAATATTAACCGCCATGAAAATCTTCTGGATTGTACAGATTTTCGAGTTGTTTATCGTTTTTTGTGTAAATTGCAGGCAATAACGCACCATCAAAATTGCCACAAGAAGGACAAATCTTTTTTTTGTCATCGCCTTCATTCATTTGAAATCTACACTTGCATTTAGTGCACTCATAGATTTTATAATCGGCCAGAGTCACTTTTCTTTTATTCACCGAAGCCATACACCCTCCTCATTGAGCCAGCCCGTTTTGAAATGGCATCTATATGAAAGCTTTTAGCATTAAAAGCACCGTATCGAGCAAGATGAATGCCCTGAAACCTCGTTGCAGCATCTAAAAATTGACCTTGTGCTATCCAAAAGTTGGAAGAAAACTTGAACGGGGAGAACGTTATGACTATCTTACATTTTTTACTTTACTGTTTAGTTGCAGCCATTTGTGCCAAGATAGCCGACTACTTCGCTCCCGGTAGCATGCCCGGCGGATTGCTTACTGCAGTCATTTTCGGGATTATCGGAGCCTGGTTGGGTGGCATGATGATGGGCTCACTAGAACCTGATTTGGCAGGCGTTTCTCTTCTGCCAGCTATTTTAGGTTCCGCTCTTTTGATTTTCTGTTTGTCATTGTTCGGCAGACTGACTACCAAAGCAGCTCCCTAGATTTTTTCAAATCAGGCAAGAATAAAAGGACCGATCTTATATCAGGATCGGTCCTTTTGTTTTAAACAACACGCGCGTATCATCTTGACGAAATTACTGGTCCTTGCGGTGTGTGCGGATGCGCATTCAAGCTAGCTGAATCGTTTTCGTGCAACAAGGTCAATTTGTCCACTTTGTTCAAAATGGTATTTCTGTATCTCCAGGCTATTACGACACCAATAGGAATACCAATTGAGACAAAAATTCCAATGCCTAAAATGGCGCACAAAATGAGGGTAGAAGTCAGATGCACCACTTCTTTCAATTCACTCAAATCTTGCTTCAAATTTTCAAGTTGACTCAAAGGAGCATTCAATCGCTTTATTGGCGGATGCATTTTTTCAAGCTGATTTTCAATTTGCTGTAAGCGGACCTCGACTGTCTTTGTTACTTCCTTACCAAATGCTTGCGAAGACAATGTAAGCGAAATCAAAACCAGAATAATTAAAACGATATTGGTTCTTCTCATGCTCAAAGCCTCCAAAATTGTCTCCATTTAAGACCTAGCACCGGACTTTTTGGATGGTGCCATAAAAACAGGCATGAAAAATGGCTGAAGTTTCCCATGCCTGCTTGATTTTGTACGTAAGCTCAGTTAATTAACTTAACCAAGCGTTACTGCACTTCTTTGGTTTCGGTAGTGGTGGTGACTGTTGAGCCGCCATCGTTCGAAACAGTTCTTCTTGTGTAGATAGCTATACGTCGCGATGGACCATCACTGTATACCATCGGACGAAACACCACTAAGTTAGTGTCGATTCCTGAGATTGCAACTTTGGTTTTAGCCGCAAGGCTATCTAATCTTGCGCCAACATCGGTGGCTTCATCAAAAGAAAGAAAATTGTCAGAAGCGATTTTGGCTGACAGGTCAGACCTCAGATTTGCAACTTCATTTTTGAGCGAGTCGTAAGACTCTTTACTTACGTGATTGAGTGCAAGCTCTGAGTTAAGCATTTCATCGATTGCAGCCATTCTGTTATACAACGAAGCGCTATAAACAGCGTTTGTATCTTGTTTGACTACTACGACAGAGCTTGGAACTTCTTTGCGAACAACAACTTTACCGGCTGAATCCAGTCCAGATACTACTCCAACTACTCTGCCACTTGTGTCGATAATGTCGCCTGCAGCGTTTACTGTGACAAACGTTGTGTCTCCAGCAAGTCTGATCAGGTCGCTTGAAAGTGTGAACGGTACCGAGACGATTTCATCCGCTTGCGATGCGAGTGGAAGACTTCCAGCAACGGCAGATGCCATCACTAACGAGAATGCCAGGAATTTCTTAACAGATTTCATCATTTTATCCTTAATTTGTAGTGCTCTCTGGTGCATCAGCACCCGTTTACAAATTCGATAGCAAAGGCGTTATCAAGCAGTGACGAGCAAGGATAAAGGTATGAAATTTTGTTATTACAAAATACAATTAGCCGGTGTATTGGTACAAAAGCAAGATTCTTCCGGCGTGTGGACCGTTGTTAATCGGTGTCAGACTGGAAAAGGTATAGTTGAATCTTGCATGCTCAATAATAGACTTAGATACGTCATCAACCGGGACAACGTCCTGCACTACGAATGTAGGTTGACGGAAGAATTTGCCTTCCTTGACGTCGACCACATCGATTAGCCTTCCCATTCTTGATTTCCTCCGCACGAATAGAGTGGAGCAAAATCATAATAAAAAGCACCAAAAAAGGGAATATTAAAAAAGCGTGTTAACCAGGCTCTGCAATTTCCCATGAGACGGCACAAATTAAGTAAGCGGTTTCCATTCTTCTTTGTCTTAGCGCTTGCTTTGCATATTCAAGCGGCTCATGCAGATGCGTCAACGCCCGATGGAATGCAAAGTCCAAAAATAGATGACTCGATACCTGTAGCCCCCGACATAAATAATCCGCAAGAACGAGTTTTCTTTCCGCCACCACAACTAAACGAGGGCTATGTGCCACCAAATAGTCAAAAGACTAACCTGCTCCAGGGCGGAGTAGAATCGAGCACGACTCTGTTGCCACCGCCTGTTTACCACAACCAGCCTCCAAATAACACAATGCCACCACCCAATTATATGAACGGGCAGGTGATGTCATTTCAAAATCAGATGCAACGAATGCAAGGACAATTAGCACCTTACATGCAGCAACCTATGCAACAAAGAATGCCTTTGCAAGGCTATCAGCAGTTTGCACAACCGATGCAAAACCAAAACATGCTGCAAGGCAACGCCAATCAATTTAATTTACGAATCGAGCGCCCGCAGTGGATTCCGCCTAATGCGTATACCAACGATACTATGCTTGCTCCGTATCACAATTCCAATTTATTTTTCTGGGACAAGCGCAGCATGCCAAATAGACCGCAAATGGTGCAACTTGCAAATTCTGTCACTAAATACTGGCATGGATATGTTCCTAATCCTTGCTTTGTCCTGGTTGAACCACTTCCGGCAGCGCCTGGCAATTATGTTTTTACCAGCCAGGACAGACGTGCGCCCCGCGGATGGCTGCAAAATACAAATCAGACGAGTGCATCAGGATACCCTCTTTATAGATACTGGCTGGACAATCCCTTTTAAGATAAGATTTGAGCCTGCACAAAGGAGTTTTGCTTGGCACTCTATCAATTGTTGAAAGATATCGAAAATTATCCCTTCGTAGATAAATCAGGTAAAAAAGGCAATGTCAAATTATTGCCACCTGTTCCAGACAAAGAAATAAACGATTTTAGAAACTCATTGCCTTGTTATTTAGACGAGGACATGACTGCTGTGCTTCGCAAAACACGAGGACTTTCATTTGTTCAGCAAGGAAAAAATTCCAAATTAAACGCAGGTCCTATTGCAACATCGATTGATTTCACAGGCAAATCAATCGATGGGCAAGTGCTTGAAGATATTATGCCAACCGGAATTGCAATAGCCGCAGACCAGTCTGGAAACTCCTGGACTTTGGATTTGCATGGAGGCTCGGCATATTTTGGTCCAATCTTTTATGTCAGTCATGACCCACCTGTAATCGTTTATCAAAACTCGACTCTTGAAAAATTTATCAATCAGGTTCTGGCGTCGCTCAATTCTCCCTGGCAAAGCGATATCACAAAAGTGGTCAGTGAGTCGGTCTATTCCATTTGGAACGAGAATCCAAATATGATGAACCAACCAGATTGTTTGTATTCCACCGACCAGGATATAAAAGCCTTTGCCCAAGAGCTAGAAGAAGACTATCGCATCATCGATATGCGCAACCCTAAAGTCGGTGACGGATTTTCTTGGGGCATTTCAGGTCCAGAGACTATTCTTCGAAGATACGGTTATCAAACTATGTTTGCTTATCAGTATATTGCCAGAGATAACCGTCCGTGGTGGCAAAAGCTTTTTGGCCGCAAGTAAGATAATCTCTGAATTGACGAACAGGTTCGGGTTGTTTATTTTCGTGCTTGCGCAATGTGCGCACGAGCCATAATACGTCGCGCCAGGCACCATTTTTAAATCCAACATTTTTGTACACGGCCACTTGCTCAAACCCCATTGCTTGATGAATCCCTTCACTAGAAGGATTTGGAAGAGTAATTCCAGCATAGAGGTTGTAATAACCAAGCTCGAACATGGTATCAAACAAACATGAATATAAAGCACGACCAATACCACGTCTTTTGGCTGCTTGATCTAGATAAATCGAAACGTTTGCAGACCAGTCATAAGCGGCTCTTGGATTATGTGCACTGGCGTATGCATAGCCCAAAATCTGATCTTCTGCCTTATATACTAAAAAAGGATATCTAAGGCTCAATGCCTGAATTCGTGATTCCATTTCATTTTGATCTGGAGCACTTGATTCAAAAGATATATAACAATCAGGGGCGCAATAAGGTGCGTAGATGTCTGCGATGGACTTTGCGTGGGATTTGTTTGCAACTTCTATTGTCATAGGAACATATTCTACTGTATGAGGTCTTTTATGCTAGACAACAAAACAGGAGAAGAAAATTTAGTATGGAATTCCTGTTCTATCCAATTGCAAAAAACGGCGAAGATCAGATTCTTGTGATCAATATATTGGCTTTAATAATTGGGGGCACACTCTGGTGGTGGCTTGCGGCATTAGTTTCACGCTGGTTGGTGAAAAAATTTGCCATAAAAATGCAAGCTTTCAATAGCTCATCAAGAACGATAATTCGGCGAGTATCGATTCTAATCATTGGATTAGTCGGGACTTCATTTATTATGGACGCTTCAAATATAGACGTTCATTATATTTTTAGCTACGTCGATAATCTGTTCAATACAACAATCTTCCATTTAGGAAAAACATCAATCACATTGTGGACTTTTTTCTATGTTCTTGTGCTTGGTACTATATTGATGATTGTGGCAAACAGAGCTCACCGACTTTTACTTGCTTTAGCACTAAAAAATTCACATTTAGATGCTGGTGCCAGTAATGCAGTTGCCACCATTACCAAATATGCAATCATGACCGCAGGCGCAGTCATAATTTTACAAAGCGCCGGCGTAGATTTAACGGCACTAACTGTCTTTGCTGGCGCAATTGGTCTGGGTCTGTCTTTTGGCTTGCAAAATATCACTTCTAATTTGATTAGCGGTTTGATCGTTCTTATTGAAAGACCGGTCAAAATTGGAGACAAAATTGTAGTTGGAAATTATGCTGGCAGTGTTCAAAAAATAGCCTTGCGTGCCACCACAATCTTGACCAGTGATAATATTGAAGTTATTGTGCCAAACTCAGATTTCATCAGTAAGAACGTTGTCAATTTAAGTCTTTCGACAAAGCAAATTCCACTAAAAATTCCGTATGTATTTAACCCCGATATCGATGCTCATACAGTCAAAAGAGTTTTACTCGAAGCAGCAAACGAGCATGAAGGTGTGCTCAAAGATCCAGCACCAAGCGTGCTATTTGAGAGTATCGAACGAGAACAAGTGACAATTTTTTTAAAAGTTTCTACTGCTACTTATGCCGATAAGACAGCATCGCTTAAGTCTGAATTGAACTTTTCAGTATTTCAAAAGCTGCAAGATAGTGTTTTCTATCCCCAAAAGAATTCTGAAATGGTTGTAAAGTCCAGCCATCCTAATCAAACAAATATTTCGGTTAACCCGCAGAAGTAGTATCATTTGGTCTTCGAAATGGGAGGCCAGTGGTGAGCAAGCGAATTTTATTAGCTTCGATATTTTTGGTACTGTCGCAAAGTGCAGTTTTTGCTCAAAATGATGGTGCAGTGTCTTTCCAGGGACTGGTACAAAACAGTCTATCGCCATTAGCAAACGACAGTCAATCGGCTCTGAATATGGGCGATTACGACCGAGCAAAAAGCCTTGCTACAAATGCAATAAACTCACTTGGCAAAGGTCAAACACAAGACGAATTAGCATTAAGAGTGGTTTTAGGCGAGACTTATTTAAATCAGGGCAATTTCCAGGACGCAGCAAAAGAACTGGATAAAGCAATGAAACTAGCTAATAAAGCAGCATCAAGCGATCAAGCTTATGCTCGAGTTTTAGACGATTTATCATGGGTTTATCAAACGCAGAACAAACAAGCACTTGCTTTGCAAATGCTAGATCAGGCGCTTCAGGTGCAGCGTAAAATCTCAGCGAATTCGTCTGATTTGGCTGACATACTAGAGCACGCTGGATGGGTTGCAGAACAGCAAGGACAGTACGCCAAGGCGACTCCATACTTTGAAGAAGCACTTTCGTTAAGACAAAAAAACGATCCAAACTCAATTGCATTAGCAAATGATTTAGAGCATGTGTGGTCTAATTCATTCAGACTAGGTCAGTCAAAGCCCGAGCTTTATAGTCAGGCGCTTTCGATCAAAGAAAACACAAGAGACATTTTCAAACCATTTGCGCCACACG
>CAZFKB010000032.1:0-16458 GCA_964519785.1 uncultured Candidatus Obscuribacterales bacterium
AATGTTGCCCTGGTGATAGCCACGGTAGTAGACGTAACGTTCGAAGTTGCGGTCCCACCAGCCGTTGGGAAGAACCTTGAGAGGCTTGTTGGTGAGAACTTCGGCAGTCGGATTCTCGTTCTCGGCATCGACTTTCACATAGCCCACGCTGTCTCCAGCGGCGCCGGTGAACTGGAGCCAACTGCTGCGATGCTGCAGTGGTGCCACCCAGTAAGTTTTATTGCCGATACCAAGGCGAGTCCAAGAGTCAGTGTCGATCGTATAGCGGCTGGAGAGCGAGTCTGCTCCGCTACCAAGGGCGGTGAGTCCGACAAATTGGGCGTAACGCTCGGTCACGACCTGGATTCGTCTTACATTGGTAGGAGGAAGCTTTTCGCTTTCCGGTGCCACGCGTACGTTCGCCAGGGCAGCCCATTCTTTCACGTTGGCAGTGCTCCAGCTGTAGTAGCCGTAGGTTGCACACCAGGTGAGCACGCCTGCAGCGGCGAGAAGAATCGCCATGCCGAAGCTTGCCAGTCCTTGCGTCTCAGCGTCATGTCTTGCATTGTTCGGTTTGCCGAACGCTGCATTCAAGCCGCCTTTGATGACGAACAGGAGAAGGGTAGGAAAAATCATCCCGCCGTGTCCCCAGAAGGTTCCGGAGAAACTCGGCGTGAAGAGGTAGATGTAGGCGCTGTAGAAAACGTAACCAAAGACCGCCGATAGCGCGAACGATATGGCGGACTTAGTCGCCGACCGGTAGTTGAGGAAAGTGACGAGTGACGAACCGGTAGCGAAGATTACGACCCAGAGAAGGGTTATGCTCGTTAGAGACATATTTTTCCTTTCAGATTTAGTTATGTTTCAGTTGTGTTGTCGCTTAGTTGATAAGCCAAGCAACTAGTGACAATGCCATAAGTCCAAGGGTTGAGCCAAGAGCAATGGCAGTGATCGATAAACCGAAATCCCGGTACCTGATGTCCACCACGAGTGTGGTGAAGAACGTCAGAGAAAGCGGGAAAATGTAGATGATATTCGTGAGCGATCCCGAGTTTGGTTCTTGCCAGTTGTTCGTTACAGAAAGCCAGATGTAGCTCGATGTGACTATTAGGAAGAACCCCGCAAAGTACGATGCCGAGCTGAAGACTTGGACGAGCCAGTGTTTCAAATTTGCTTCGCACTCAACACGCGAATGTACGAGAAATCCTGCAAGCAGCAGGGTCGCTCCAAACAACGCAGGAATCGCCGAAGAGGTGATCATGATAATTCCTTTCTGTTATTTGCCGAATTCTATGTCCAGTCGCATAACGACAGGAATAAATCAGTTTGGATAGAGCTTGTTTGTTAGTTTGGTTCTTATTGAAGAAAAGAGAATAGTGTAAGTTGAAACTAGCAAAAGTGGCTAAGTATTGAAATAGATATTTTGTATTTGAATATAACCAATATGGACAAAAAAGGGCAAAAACAAGGCGGGTGCCAGCTTTTATAAAACTAGAAGTTACTTAGCGAGACTATGATAACGTCTAATCAAACTTAATTAATTCGATCTTTTCTACTTTGCCAGCACAACAACTCGGAACTTCAACCGATATCGGTTCAACTTTTTCTGTTTGGAGCTTTTGAACTTTTCTAATAGGTAAGAGTTGGCGAAACAGTGAAAAAAGTTTTTTCCCACCAATAAAAATTATTGCGAGGAAAGGCAATGCCTGCGCGATTGTTTGAAGGAAAGGACCCCAGCAGCATGGATGCATTTTAAATATCCTTCAATCGTCCGATACTAAGAACAACACTTTTTGCTCGTTTCTTTGTTATCGACAATTTCTAAGCCCATATCTTCAGGGCTGGAACTTCGTCTCAATACATTCCAGATTTCTTCCATGACGCGCTCTGCATCATCTGCTTTAATTGCTTCGACAACACAAGTTTCAAGATGTTGTTTAAGCATTAACTGTGCAGTTTTATCTAGAGCCGCTTGAACAGCTTTCATCTGATTCAACACGTCTATGCAATAACGCTCGTCTTCCACCATTTTTTGAACGGCGGTCAAATGTCCGATTGCCTTTGCAAGACGAACAGTTAGTAAGCGTTTTGTTTCTCCAGTGATTGCCATGGGTCTCAGTATAGCCCGCATCTAACCAATCGCATAACCCCGGGTGGGGCATGTAAATCGAAATTGTGAAGTCAGGGGGTTAGATTGGCTACAAACGGCAAATATTCTATGAAGAATGTCTCAAACGATTATTACCGAAAGAATCAAAAAGCTTGTCGCGAAATTCGACAGCAAAACTAATTATTTTGGAGCTCTTCTGGTTGGAAGTCATGCTCGGGCGAAACACAACTGGTACAGTGATCTCGACTTGTTGTTCATTTCGCGTGACGAACCAGATAAGCATAACCGTTATCGGTTGTTGTATGACCATGAATTGCTTGTTAGTCTAAGTGTGTGCCAGCTTTGCGATTTGGAAGAAATTTTTGATGACCCATGTCAGATTGTTCAAAAATTGCAAGGCTTGCGCAATGCTCAAATCTTGCGAGATCGCGATGATCAACTGCTTACTCGATTGAAAGAAAGAGCAAATAATTTCAAATGGACTGATGATTTGAAAGCCTGCGCCAATAAAGAGGCCGTCTATATCTTGCGGGGAAATGCTGAGGAAGTGCACAAAACTCTTGGTGGCATGGAAGAGAAGAATGCACACTCCATGCTCCAAGGAGCATGGGGAATCTGTCTTGCAATGCCTCATGTACTTGCATTGTATTATGGAATTTTTGCTGACGGCGATAGCAGTCTTGCTGAACAAGTAGTTAACAAAGCGGGTCGAACATCACTGTGGAGTCACTACTATTCTCTTGCGACCGGTGAAGTTCCAAGTTGCAGACAGAGTTTGAGCCCGCTTGTTAATCAGGCGATTTTTTCGGTGTTGCTGTACAGCGAAACGGTAAGAATGTTGAAAGATTTGATTGTCGGCAGTTTTAACGACAAAGAGTTTTTTGACGTAGTGCTTTCAAAAATCGACGAAGTGCCAGTAGTGAAGTTAGCTCAAATGAGCGAGTAGCTGGTGTCGAAATAAGACAGAGCTGAAAGTAATTTTGCCATGGGCGTGGAAAGGTTTATAGATTCGATTCGAATATTAGATGTGTACAAAGAAAACAGAGGGCTTTTGGACCCTCTGACTCTATGCTTATGAGTTGGAAATGTATTTACTGTCTAACCTAATCCACAATTTGATCATTTGGTCAAAGACCGTAGTTTATTTAAAAACTACGGTCTTCGATTTACGATCTATCTTCTTTTCTTAGCGGCTTTTTTAGCTGGTTTAGCAGCTTTTTTAGCTGGCTTGGAAGCTGATTTAGCAGCTGGTTTGGAAGCTGTTTTGCCTTTGGAAAGAACCAAGGTTGGTTGTTTCGAACGGCCGTTAACAATGTCCTTGAGCTCTTTTCCAGCGCGGAATGCAGGAACTCTGGCAGCAGCGATTTTCAATGGTGCCAAGGTTCTGGGGTTACGGCCGGTGCGAGCTTTTCTCATGCGGCGTTCGAAGGTGCCAAAGCCAACCAAGGTTACTTTGTCGCCTTTTGCAAGAGCGCCGGTTACTGAGTACAGCATTGCTGAAAGTGTACGTGTGATTTCAGATTTGGGTTGCCCTGTAGCTTTAGCTACTTGCTCTACGAGCTCTGCTCGGTTCATTCGGTAGTTCTCCTTTTTGGGAAATGCTCATCCCAACTCACATGCAGGGATGATAACACTAGAGATCTGAATAGACAATAGATTCTGCCTTGAAATTCGAAAAAAATTTTTTGCCCGTTCGATTAAGAATGGGATGACAAGCGAAAGTTTGGGTTTGAGCCGGGGAACAATGTGTCAAAATACAGATGGCGCAAGGATTTCGGATATCTCGAATATTTCCGATGATAATCTGTTATATATCTATTTGTGGCGCCAAGTTGGTTTGAGAGAGGGCTATTTATGACGAAAGCTAAACAGAAATCGGGCATTCCGGCTACGAATGGCTCCAAAACTTTGTTTTTGGGTGTGGCTTTTGTGACTCTCGCTTTAAGCTTTTCGATCCAGTTCAATGAATGCCGCGCCCAATCAAAGGCTCCGGCGACCAGTACAAAAGTCCCTCCAGTACATACTTTAGAGGCTCAAAGACCTGCTGCTAAGACGCCGACAGAGTCTCTTTCTACACAGACTCCACTGGGAAGCGACACTAATAATTATCAGAAAGGTCACGCTGAACAAACTATAAAGGTATCTCCCTCTCCCACTAAAGATGACCTTCTTAAAGGAACAGCTTCCACACTTTCCAAATATAAGGATGGGTGGAAAATGTTTTTGCAAAATCCCTGTCATACAGGAAGCGCCTCAACAAGCCCGGCCGCAACGCCTATCGGAAAATTGAAATGGACTTTTCCAGCTGAAGGACCAATTGACTCTTCTCCAGCGATATACAAAGGAGTAGTCTATGTGGGAAGTGACGATCACTTTTTATATGCTGTGGATGAGCGCAACGGACGATTTCTTTGGAAAGCCGAACTCGGCAGCAAGGTAAAATCCTCACCAGCTGTCGGGGACGACATTATAGTAGTAGGATGCGAAGACGGCAAAGTTTATGGTGTCAATCCTTTAGACGGAAAAGTCGTCTGGTCGCATGTCACTGGTGATCGGGTTTCTTCCTCACCTTGCATAGCTGACGGTGTTGCCTTTTTAGGTGGGTGGGACGGATTTGTATATGCACTCAATACTCATACAGGCAAGCAGTTATGGACATTTCCAGCCAATCATACTCAAGCTAGCGAAGCTGAAGTAAAAACGGCCGATGGAGATACCGCTGCAAAACTTCCAGGAGGAATCGGTCGTATTACCGCATCGCCAGCGCTTGCTTCCAATGTGATCGTGATAGCCTCACACCTGGGAGACGTATATTGTCTATCTACTCACGACGGAGCCATGATCTGGAAATTTAAGACTGGAGGCAAAGTTCTGGGTTCTCCAATGATAATGAACGGACTGGTCTATTTCGGTTCGTGGGATAAAACACTTTATGCAGTTGACCTTGCAACTGGCGCTGCACGTTGGAAATTCAAGGGACAAGAGAGCTTCAGCATTACTCCAAGTGGAGCTAATGGAAGAATTTTTGCAGGCAACGACGATCATCTTATGTATTGTCTTGATGCCCACACAGGAAAAATGCTCTGGAAAACACCAATCCAGTCGCCTGTGCCTTTATTGTCGTCATCTCCTGCAGTAATGGGAAATATGTTGTTTTGCGGCAGCCCCGATGCTCACGTATATGCGATTGATGTTCGCAACGGCGGAATCAAATGGAAATACAAAACACAGCGTCCAATCATAAGTAGTCCTGCCATCTCTAATTCGGGTGTGTGCATTGGAAGCCAGGATGGAAATCTCTATTTAATAGATTAGGTCCACATGGATTTCGTTCTTAATCTTGAATACGACCTCAATATTCCTTTGTTCAGGCGACTTTCTGACGCTTTGCGCAAAGCGATTATCGAAGGACGTCTTAAGCCTGGTCAATTACTTCCGTCTGTTCGAGATTTGTCGGCTACATTAAACATATCCAGAGCAACAGTGGTAAGAGCCTTTCAGGACCTTGAATCGCAAGGATATGTTGACTTAAAAAAGGGTCTGAACTCGAAAGTCGCATCGCGCCTGCCTGGTGATTTGTCTGGACTGCGACCAAGGCGAGTGCCGGCCGGTCAAGAAGATGTAAGAAAAGACTCGTTCGAAACTGCTGTCTTTTCTCGTTTTGGAGACAGACTGTTTGCAGCCAATTCAGAAGATCCTACACTTTGGCAGCAGATGGAAAGCAGAGCGCTTGGAGAAAGATTGTTTGAAGCTTGCTCAGAAGATTTCACACCTCGTCCACATGGAAAGCAAACTAATTTCGGTGGAACGCCTTTGAATTTGCTTCCTCTTCAGCATTGGAAACGCTTACTAATTGATCATTGTAGATTTAAGGATCTCTCCAGACTCTCTTATAATGCAGATCCTTTTGGATATGCGCCCTTACGAGAAGCTGTTGGTGCTTTCTTGGTCCGTTCACGCGCCGTTAATTGCACCGCTGATCGAATTATGGTTTCGTCTGGCAGAGAAATGCGACTCGATTTGATCTGTCGGCTGCTTTTAGATCCGGGCGACGCAATCGCTATGGAGGAGCCTGGTTATCCATCGCTCAGACGTCGAGCTCTCACACATGGTGCTCATATTGAGCCAATACCATTGACTGAAAACGGGATGGATGTGGATTATCTCTCTCGTCTAGATCGCAAGTTCAAGTTTGTTTTAGTGACACCCTCTCATCATGAGCCTACAGGGATAGTGATGTCGCTTGAGATGCGTCGTAAATTGCTTGCCTGGGCGAAGAAAACACAGACATTCATAATAGAAGATGATTTTGATTGCGAGCACAGATACGGTATAAAGCCTATTCCATCGTTGCAGGGATTAGATGATGGGGACCTGGTCATTTACATGCGCTGTTTTTGGCGAGTGTTGTTTCCTTTGATGCGCCTTGGATTCTTAGTTTTGCCCGAGCGATTGAAGAAAGCTATGCGACTGGCTAAAAACGAAATCGAGCGCGACCCGCCAATTCTAGACCAGTTTACTCTTACCGATTTTATAAACGAAGGTTATTTGGAGCGGCATATAAGGCGTATTCAACCTATTTATGCGCATCAACGAACAGCCTTGATCCACAGTTTGACAAAGTATTTTGGAAATCACATTGCTCTGTCGCCCTGCAAAAGTGGTTTGGACTTGCGTGTAGTTTTCGATTTGCCAATTTCGGACAAAGAACTCGGAGCGCTTGCTTTGGAAAATGGAGTTTCGATGATTCGAACTTTTGAGTATTACATGAACAATCCGCCAGAGGGAGAATTCATGATCTCTTTTGGACATGTACAAGAACAAGAAGTTTTAGCCGGTATTAAACGATTGGCTGAGGCCTTGCGTAAAAGTGGTAAGTTGATATGATTAGAGTCGGCTCATGTGGTAAGGTCTTAACGAGCCGTTGGCGCGGGCCGGTTTTACCAAATTTTGAAGGGCCGGTGAAAAGCGCGCAACCTCTTTTTAAGTGTAGTGTCTTTTAGTAGACAATTGTCAAAATCCTTGCGGTGCAAGGGATAGCGGATTTTTTTGCCATGTCTTCAGTGAATATTTTTCCTAGGAGCTGGTCTGTATAGATGGTACCAATGGGTATACACGTTTTCCTCTTCGTTCGAGCGTTAGCCAACTCCAAGAGACACTAGAATCGCATCAAAGCAAAATTTTCATCCGAGCCATGTGGCTTGTGTGTGGATTTTGTTTTGAAAAATCGGTGAAAGTGGCTTGCGAAGCTGGGTTAGCTATTGCTTGAGTGAAAGGCGAAAGGGACACGTTTATGCTGCGTGAAGTGAAAAGCTTCTTGAGCCGACAGTAAAAATCGGCACACCGGCGACAACGGTGCCAACTTAGAAATAAAGGATGCAGAAATGAAACTCAATCTCACCAAGTTTGTCTACACGAACTTTCTGGGCTGCTATCTGGCTCTTGCTCTTGCCTCGATGTATTTCGGATCGGCGCCCGCTACGGTGGCGTTTCTGTTTTACTTCGCGGTTGTGGTGAGCTTGCTCGACCTGCTGCTCGTTCTATTCAAACGGAGTTCTTCCAATGCACGAAGGATTTCGTCGTTCGTGCAGGATATTGCGTGGTCGGCGGCTCTGCCGGCTTTGATTTGCACCTGGTTTGCAACAGAGTTTTACTGGGTTGTGATCTTTTACATCATCATCTATGTGGTTCTGCGTTTCGGCCCCGACAAGATTGCATTTCCGCGCTTGCGCGGCGAAGTGATTTTCTGGTCGGGCGACTACTGAATAACTCCAAGAGAAGGATAGAATCAATGACTATGGCATTCGCAGGGCAGCTTGTTGTTGCCTTTATGGCGGGATTGCTTCTGGCTCTATGCGCACTCTATATGATGAGTTTGCGAATTTTGCCGTTGGCATTTTTCGCCTGGTTTCTCGACATCGTCTTTTATGGAACTGTGATCCTGTTCCTGTTGATGATGATTTGGTTCGCTTTGGTGGGCTCTTTCATCACGTTTCCCTTCTGGTTCTGGCCGGCTTATTGCCTGCTTGCCGGAATGGCAATCTTGACGGTGTTTGCGCTGCGTCCTAACGGATAAAGCCTTATCAAAAGTAACCAGCAACTTCAATCAAACAGAAAGGAACCTGATATGACTACAGAGAAATCAAGTGTCGGTGACTGGGCCTTCCAAGTTGCAGATTTAGAAATAAGTATGCCAAGTGTCGAGGGTTGGCTTGCTGAAAGGAGCAAGGCACAAATCGAAACTGTGGTGAAAAACTTGGTGGGCAAGGTTATCGCTACACAACTGACACGTGTTGAAGACTGTATGTGGACTATCGCTATTCGGGAGCTGTTTTTCGCAATACCAGAGCATGACAAGTTTGACGGCGAAAAGTCGTTTGATTGTCTTTCAGACTGGATTGACGACTGCTTTCCGATTGGTACCAAGGAAGCTGCGTTCGGTAGCTACTTGTCGTACAACCAACTTCGCGAAATTGCTGTCCAATCAGAAGGAAGCGAGGACGGTCCCATGTACAGGAATTGGTTTCTGATTGTGTTTCTGGGAGATATCCTCTCAGATTCCATTCGTTACCATTTCGAGAAGTCTCTCTAACCAGCAATTTCGGTCAATCTGAAAGGAAACTGACATGACTACAGGTATCGAACTCATCGAACGCCAGTGGGAAATCGCGACCCTGCAAACCGCCATTCAAGACCAAGGATTTATTGTTCTGGTCTACTTGAATGTGGTACCGGTAGGCAAACCTGTGTTCACAAAGGACACAGGACGAGCCTTTCTTCCGATTAGCGGACTTCTGGGTGAAAACCACGAAGAGCGCACCAAGCTCTTCAATGCAATTTGCATGCAGGAGGAGTGGGCGGAGGAATTGATTTACGGCGGTATTGATGTGGTGCGCACTGGCACACAGGTGACCATCGACAGGGAAAGTTTAGAAATAGTGTCGATGCAAGCCTATTCCAATTGAAGAAAGGATGAAGCAGAATGAGTGTCTTCATTCCTAATATCTTGCCTATTTGTGCAAGAAAGGAAAGTGTGCTCGTTTACCAGTTTTATAGCCTGGTTCGAGCCAGAATTTTTGGTATACAAAAGCGCGAGACTGATGTCGATTCAAAACGACTCTGGTTGAGGCTTTTGAAAACTGTCTGCGATGCACCTGTAAGCAGTGCATTGCTGATTCTGTTTTTTCTATGTCATCTGGTGAAAGTTTTGTACTTTCCAGATCTGCCTTGGCAAAGCCTGGCAGTTTTAGTGCCAGATGCAAAACATCGAATCTTGGGCGGAACCGCTCTCGATTTGTTCGTTGCATTTGGCGAAATGCTGAAAGCATCTTTCTTTCACCACAACATTTGGCACATGCTTACGAATACATCCGCACTATTTGCTACTGGAATGGCGCTTGAGCGTCGTAAAGGTTCTGCATTTTTTGCGGGGCTGTATTTTACAAGCGTTTTAGTTGGCTATACTCTGCTTGTGCTTCTGTCTGCCGAAGGCTATGCCTGGGGTGCGTCGGAAGGCACGTGGGGAGTGCTTGCTGCTTTTGCGCTTGTGTTTTCCAGATGTGCAGTCTGGAGCGTTGTCTTGCTTCCGCCGTTTATCCCGATACCGTTTAAGGCAACGGTTCGCTTGGCGCTTGGAGTCTTCTTTGTGCTCAAGCTGGCGGATGCTTATTTGAATCTGCAAGGACAAACGATTCAATATGCGCACTTTTCTGGTGCAGCTGTTGGTCTTTGTTTTGCTATCTGGCTTTCGAGCAAGGCTCGTAAGTGCTGAGTGGCGGTCGGTAAGGAAACTGCGGCCGCACGTAAATAAGGAGAGTAACATGATCAATCTAAGTCATGTGATGGACGCTCCCCAGGTTGGGGGGCTCGTGCTCTTGGTTCTGGTTGCTTATATCGGGGCATCGCCTCGATTTGGTCAGGAACTGTATCGCCGCCGTCTCTTTACCGATAAAGAAGCTAGACCGTCTCAGCCAGATCTGGTTGAGCAGTTTGCCTGGTCGCAAAAGAGACGCGTCGAAATCGGCACAGAAAGCGGCGTTAAACTCAACGCCTGGTTTTTCCAGTCGAATGAGTTTTCTGCTGGTTGGAGAAAGGATCATCTGATCCTTTACTGCATCGGGCGTTGCTCCAAAGTGTCGAACTGTCTGGAGGAAATCAAAATATTTCTGGAGTCGGGTTATTCGGTCCTTATTACTGAATACCGCGGCTTTGGAGAAACTCCAGGCAATCCGAGCATAGATTCTATCTGCGAAGATGGGCTTGCCGCGTTCGACTATGCGGTGGCAGAGTTGAAATACTCTGCTAAAAACATAGTCGTATTCGGCGAGTCTTTGGGTGGCGGTGTTGCCGGCTATATCATCCGGCATCGCAGTCCGGGTGCTCTAGTCCTCAAGAACACGTTCACGTCCTTGAAGGAAATTGGTTGCGAGACTGTTCCGCTTTGTCGGATTTATCCTCGAGCCATGTATCCGGATAATCACCTCAACACCTACGAAGCAGTTCGCCAATGGGGCGGGCCACTACTGGTGGTGCATGCTATAAATGACGAGACGATTGCTTTTCATCATGGTGTGCGGTTGTTCGAAACGGCTTTGCAAGCAAAGTGGCGGCGCTTCCTTGATTTGCCGCGCTCGAGCCATCGCTTCATGCTCGATTCTGCCGATATATCGGCGTTCGTGCGTGAACTAAATCACCTGACCCAAGCGATCTAACTCGCAAAGAAATCAATTCGACCATGGCCGAATTGAGCCCGACTTGTCCTGGACAAGTCTCGCCGCAGGCTCGTTGACGAGTCACTCGTCCAACCTGCATCCATCAATCTCCACCGCGATTTCTCAAAGAGACGCGGCCTAAAACTGGAGAAAGTCATGAAAAAGTTGTTCAATAAAATCAACCTCAAGAGCATCTGGCTTTGGGGCACTGTTGGTCTTCTCGCTTATGGAGCGCTCTTTCTGTTCGTGCTCAAGCCGCACGCCGACGCTTTGATTCCGGATCCTGGTCGCAACCTTCGGGATGCGCCGTTCTCCGAGATCTTCGAAGCTATGGAGAGAGACCCTTCCCATGCGACTATCCGCTTCGTTACGCGTAAGGAAGACGGTCAGATCGTCGTCCATTGCGATTGCAATGGCGGCGCCATCAAGTCGCTCGTTCCCGAAGGCGGACAGGTCAAGCTCATCAATCGTGCGCTTGAGCTGAAAGTCCGCATCGATGCGGAAGACGACTTGCGTGGCG
Organism: uncultured Candidatus Obscuribacterales bacterium; assembly: GCA_964519785.1. Classification (GTDB taxonomy): domain Bacteria; phylum Cyanobacteriota; class Vampirovibrionia; order Obscuribacterales; family Obscuribacteraceae; genus Aved-18. Next base: position 11,321 of record CAZFKB010000032.1, read on the forward strand.
GCCACGTGAAGCAGTCGACTCTTGCCGACTACTTCAACATTCTGGCCACCATCGCCTCGGTCGCTATCGGCGCGCTCTTCATCTATCTGATGTCGCGTCGCGGCGGACCCATGGGCGGTATGAACGCTACGTCCAAGCTCAATGGAATGAAGCGTATCGATAGCAACGTCAAGTTCGAAGACATTGCTGGTATCGATGAAGCAAAGGCGGAGCTCGAAATTGTCGTGCAGTTTCTCAAGGATCGCAAGACCCTTGAAGAAGCTGGCGGCGAGTTGCCGCGGGCGATTCTCATGACCGGTGGTCCTGGTGTCGGCAAAACGCTTCTTGCACGAGCTATTGCTGGAGAAGCCGGATTGCCGTTCTTCTCGATCAAGATGAGCGCCCTCGTTGAAATGTATGTGGGCGTTGGCGCTGCTCGCTGGCGCGAATACTGGACCGAAGCGTCCAAGTTCGCTCCGTGTATCGTTTTCGGCGACGAAATCGATGCTATTGGCGGCAAGCGCTCGAACGGCGCTGGCGGCAACCAGGAGCGTGAAGTGACTCTCAATGAAATCCTCGTGTCGCTCGACGGTATCGAAGGGCGTTACCCGATCATTCTCATTGCCGCCACCAACCGCGCCGACATGCTCGACGACGCTCTCAAGTCGCGTTTCACTCGCACCATCGAAGTTCCCAATCCGAATACTTCGGGCCGAAAAGAGATCTTCCGCATTCATGCGCGCAAGATCAACATTGTCGGCAAGGACGATCCGGAAGTCTGGGAGTCGATTCTGCAGCGTGCGGCCGAGGCGTCTGAAGGTCTTGCTGGTCGCGGCATCATGCAGACCATGACGCAGAAGATCTTCACCAACTGCGTTATGAAATACGGCAAGATCTTGAACCCGCTGCCGGCGGAACTCATCTTCGAAGCTCTGGAAGCCGAAATGCTCGGCGACCCGCTGCTTTCGAAGCTGCGCCGTCCGGGCTTCCGCATCATGGTGGCCAAGCATGAAGCTGGTCACCTCATTGTTGGCGAAACGCTTGCGCGCTACTCCAAGAAGTTGCAGGAAGAGGGCAAGCTGCCCGAGTACGCCTGGTTCACTCATCCGACCCGCGTGGCCACTATCGTTCCTCGCTCCACTGGATCCGAGGGCGTGGTGCTCATGACTGGCGACGATCCGGATACCGAGAGGTTCATGACCTGGCAGCAGATCGTGGGCTTCATTGCCACGGCTCAGGCGGGTAATGCCGCTGAGTTCATGGAGTTCGGCACCTGCAGCATCGGCAATTCGGGCGACAATCAGGCGTCTATGCGTCTTGCGATCATGGCGGTCACCAAGTCTGCCATGAGCGTTTTTGGACCGCGCAGCATCGCGGTTCCGCCGATTTTCCTTGGCGATAACGGTCAGACGACCGGCATAATGCCTCCTCCGCAGGCCTATGGCGCCAGCGAAGGATCGCAGGAGCAGATCGACAAGGCTATCGGCGAGTTTCTGTGGGCGGGTCGCTTTGCGGCTGACGCCATTCTTGCGCAGCGCCGCGGACTTCTGGCGGAAATTGCCGAACTTCTTATGAAGGAAGGCACTATCCGTCGTCCGGAGTATGAGGCGCTCTTCGACAAGTGGGACGAGTCGAATCCCATGGACCACGAAGCCTGGCTGAAGTACTACAAGCTCAATGGCGGCGAAAAGTCCGAAATCGAGCTGCGCAAGGAGCACTTCGCCAAGGGCGGCGCGCTGATTGAGGTCTGACCTCACAAGCGCTTCTACAACAAATCGGCCGGCGCAATAGTGCCGGCCGATGACCCAACCGAAACGGCAATAAGGAGAGAACTTTGACCTCGATTATCGATCCGTATTTCGACAAGACATGGAAGATTACCGACGGCCCAAATGCGGGTTGTCGTTTTATCGGCGCTTGCGGACCGCGGCACGAAGGTCTCATCATCAAGGGATGTCGCAACATGTCTGCCATTACCGAGTTGCCGGCGCAACTCAAAGTGCTGGTGATCTTCGGTTGTGGCGCTTTGGAGCGAATCACTTATTTGCCTCCATCCCTCAAGCTGTTGTGCTTGTTCGACAATAAGAACTTGCACGAGTTGCCTGATTTACGATCGAGTTATAGCCTCGACGCTTTGGCTATTCTCGGTTGTCCTCGACTCGATCTGGGACGCTCACCTTATCCCCCGACACTCAAAGAGCTCGAGTTCGAGCTTCGGCGAGGTTTCGATCTGAAACAGTTGCCCGAAAATTTGTGGTCTTGCGTAATGACCAGACCCGATTGGGGGCAAACCAGTAACCGCATCGGCCGCGTTCTCAGAGGATGCGATAAAGGTCAGGGCGGTGTTTTCTGGATAGACTGAAAGGAACACTTGATGAAAGACACGACCAAAAGAAGCCCCACTCTAGACGTTGGTGCACTTTTGCGGCGAACCTGGATGTTGCGTCATTTCCCCGGCGGCAAGCGGCTCTTCAGTCGCACGATCGGAAAAATCGCTCCATTCACTGGCACCATCCACGCTACCGTCGAACAACTGGGACTTAAAGGTTCGCTTGTTCGAATGTCCGAAATACCGCCCTCTGCCTGGACTTACGAAAATCTTGTCGTCGGTCCTTTTCAGAACGTCGAAGTTTCGCAAGGGCTTTCTCGTTTTGATGTCGAGCACAAATCTGTGCACGATAACCATCTGCACAGTATTCACGCCGCAGTTCTTGCCAGTTTGTTGCTGGCGGGGACCCGGCGCGCACTCGAATACCGTGAGGATGAGCCGGTCTTTGGCGGCGAGAAGATTCTTTTTGCGCTCCAAGCTTTCAGTATCAAATATCATAAGAAGGCTCGGGGCACTCTGAGTGTGGAAAGTCGGTATAAAGGCGATTATCAGTTGCCGGCTGTACCTTACATTCTCAAAGAGGTCGAATGTCAGATCAAAGATGCAGATGGAGACGTCGTTGCATCAGGCATTGGCTGCTGGAGAATGGTTTTGCAAAGTGACAGCGACTACATCGATCATCTTTTGTCCGTCAGCTATGGGGCTTTGATGAACCTGGCTGAAATGGCTTCGGGCCTCGCTTTGAACTATATTCTGCCCAAAGGTGGTCGCAGCATTCTGGTCGGATTCAGCATGGATATCTTCAGGCCGGCTCCCACTGAGGGTTCTGCGATCTTGTGCTCCTGCTCTACCTCCGATCCCAGAGGCAATGCTCAGTCACTGAGGGTCGGCGAAAATCTTTTATATAGCAAGGTCTCAGACTCTAGCGGGAAAGTTTTCGCCATCGCAGACGCTACCTGGAAAGTGGAGTTCTGAGTCAAGTTCTGGTTCAATCTCAAATCTGAAAGGAGAAATCATGCGTTTAGGTCCTCCGGATCCTGGTCCTGTAGAAGGTCTCGTTTGGGGCGGTTCGCCTGCCAAACGCGTCGAACCACGCATTCAGCTTGTTCCGGGCGATTGTTCGGCCTGCGACGGCATGGGTTTCTATAGGAAGATGATTGGCGGCACAGTGCGATGCCATCATTGTCATGGCACCACGATGAAGCCTGATAAGTCCAAGTAAAACTGGACTAAAGCTGAAACTGGGACGGAGTTTGAATCCGCCCCGGTTCAACGTTTAGAAACAATCATCTCAGACATCTTTCAATCAACTCAAACATGGAGAAGGTTATGAAAACTGAAGAATATGTTCACTTCGCGAATTTGTTTGGTCAGTTGCGTAATGCAGCTGAGACCATCTTCGATGAAGAAGTAGCGAATCAGAAATATCTCAAAGCAGCTTATGTCACCGAGGTATCCTTTACGGCCGACGGGTGTGAAGTAGAATACAAGCACTGCCCGCTTTGCGAGTGTGATGAGTATGGTACTTTGCATATTGAGTCCGGCAAGCTTTTGACCAAGCTTAAGTAGGATGAATTCAAACGGAAACAAGCATAAAGCTGGGACGGAGTTTGAACCCGCCCCAGTTTCAATTAATTGAGTCAAGCTTTGTTCAATGAGATGCAGCGCATCTTATCGAACAGCGCTTGACGCTGGATTAAGAATTGGGGGAATACCATGCTTACCTTCAAGAAGCTCTGCAATCTGGCAATGTTCGTAGCGTTTCACAAATACACGGTCGCTCTTAGCGTTGGCGCTAAGTGCTGGACGGCGTACTGGTGCGTTACATCAGCTACCACTCAAGAAGAGCTTATTTGGCGTTCGCTCATGGCGACTGCCACAATAAGCACCGATCTTGTTTGGTATGCAGTCGGTCTGTGGACTCAAAACAAAAAGCGAAGGGCTGCTTTATAGGCTGCTCTTCGCTCAAACGCAGCTTGTATGTTTTGCTTTATGCAAGCTACAAGTATGTGGCCGCTTGAGGTCAGAAGCCTCTTGAGCCGACGGTAAGAAATCGGCATTGCGTGCGAACCACGCGTATACTCAGGAGTCTGGAATGAATGAAGCGATAGAGAGAGCCTTCAGCGTCTGGCAACTCGAAGGTGCAATCCTGCTTATATGCAGCCTGGCAGCCCTGCTTGCTGTCTGGTGCGCCTATGGTCCCGATGCGAAGAAAAAGGATAAATCGAATGACTGACTTCTTCGATCATAACGACGAGTTGGCTCGGCAGGGCGGCTATTTCGCTTCCGGCGAACATATCTTTGGAAGTGCACGATCCGTTCAGGTTGACGGAAAAGGCACCGTCGGTCATTTCATCGGTGATTCTATCGGTTATATCACGGGAAAAGCGACAGGCTATTTGATCGACAATTCCCGTGTCCATGCTTGCAACGCTTCGGAAGTTTTCGTTCTGGATAATGGCAAATTGAAGGCTACCGGCGATATGACGGTTTACGCCTTCGACAATGCCACCATTTATGCCGCTTTTGGCGAAGTCGACATTTTCGTTTATGGCGAAAACGTCAAAGTAATGACGGCTCCCACCTGGACCGGCAAAGTTATTCGCGAAGGCGGTGGTGCTTTCCACATTGAACGCAACAAAGCGGGTGGAGTCAAAATCACTCGCATTTGAATGGCTGAAAAATCGGCTGAAAAATCGAAGGAGTGTTCGTCAGAATGCTCCTTTGATGACACTTACTAAAACGCAGCTTGTATGTTCTGCTTTCAGCAAACTGCAAGTATGTGGCCGCTTGAGGTCAGAAGCCTCTTGAGCCGACGGTAAGAAATCGG
>CAZFKB010000032.1:16558-29166 GCA_964519785.1 uncultured Candidatus Obscuribacterales bacterium
CTTCGCGTGCGAACCACGCTCAAGCTCAAGGCTTGAACTACGAAAGTACGACAAAATATGACAGCACAAAACTACCGAGTTCTCAAACTAGTCTCGAACTATTCGGCTCTTTTCGCACTTATCCTCGCGCACTGGTGGTTTCTCGTCAGCTTATTCAAGCTGCGGTCAGTGATCACCCCTAACGAAGTGGGAGGCGCCGTATTGGTGGCTGTGATTGCAGTCTGCCTTGCGGCTTTGCTTGCTATTCTTGGGTGGTGCACGTCCAAATTTCTGGACGAGTTGTTTCATCGCATCAGCGCGGGCGAATTTCACAACTGGATCGTGCTTTGCAGTTCGATGCCAGTTTTTGTAGTTTCCGCTCTGGACCTTACTGACAGACTGCATCTGATCGAAAAACAGCAGTTTGCTCTGGCTGGTCTTTATGCTTTCCACGCTGGTGCGGTAGCCAACATCTATCACCGATTCTGGCGACAGCACTGAGGTAAAAAGAAGGGACCATAAAATGGAAGATAAAGCACGAGAGTCCGATTCTGGCTCGCTCAGCGATTTCGTTGCTCGGATGAAGGCAGTGTCCGGTTCGGTCAGAACTGGCTCGCTCGATCCTGAGGAGGAGCGCAACAGGGCGATCAGATCCGAAAGTTGGCCCGATTTGTGTTCGAGGCTGCAAACCGGAGTAGATAAGGCCAGAGCCGATCTTCATCGTAACATCGAGCGAAGCGCTAGGCTGGGCCATATTATCTGTCCGCTTGCCACTTTCCATATCGCGCGTCCTTTTGCAGAAAAAATTTGGCGCCGAGAAATCGGACCAGATGCGCAAGATAGCGATATTGTGGTCGGCGCAAGTCCCTTGAGAGGTCTATTCCTCGAATGGAAGCGCGAAGGACTCGATCTGAAAGTGTTGTCGGCAATCGACACCGTAAGCGGTGTCGAATCCGTCACTTTTCGAATCGATCTGGTCGACTAATAGCAGAAAGGAGGTCGATTAATGAGCCCCATGTTCTGGTATGCACTTGGTCTGCTGCAGGCAAAGCGCAGAATGCACAATGCAGGCGGACCTTTGCCGCCTGACAAAAAAGATCCCAAGGTCATCGCCACAACCAAGGATTACCCACCTTCCACCGGTGCTTTTCAGGCATTGATGGTATTGGGTCTGGGCACCATTATGGTGCTCAATCGAGACTATCCGCAAATGGTACCTTTTGGGGCCGAATCGGCTAAGTGGATGTTCATACCACTTGCCGCTGTTCTGGTCCTTACCTTTGCGGTGATGTTCTTCCAGTTCTGGTGGGAAAAGCGGGTCGGGCAAACGCTCGATATCGTTTTGATCATCAGTGTCAACCTCGCTTTGGTTGCGGCTTTTGTGGTGGTGTTGCTTGGTCCTGAGGCCATCTACGCCAATTGCCACTCAGCAAATCTTGCCACTCTTTCATCCGCTTGCGCTTATCAAATGCAGTCCATCTGGCATTGGCTGCTTTGGGATTTGTCGCCGGCGTTTACATTTGCGCTGACGTCACCTGTCTTGCAGGCGATTTTTAGCAACGGCGACGACTGAATAAACAGTCGTTTGCAGTCTCAAAAACTCAACCAAACACGAAAGGAAACATTATGCAGAATGAGACCAATAAGCTTCCGAAGGGCTTTGTTCGTACCATTGCCTTCGGCTTTTTCCTCCTCTTTGCGGTCACCGTCGCCGGTGGCTTCCTGTCGCAGCTTGCGATGGGAGGCGGCATGCAGCCTTAAAAGCTGCATTTATCGCTGAGAATTCTCTGAGCTAACAGAACAAAGAAAGGAAACATCCATGAGTAAAGAAATCTCGCCCCAGCAGAAGCCCAATGGGACTTCCATGCTGGTGCGCACCATCAATCTGGTGATGATGCTTTTCGTCCTGACCGGCGTGTTTGCAAAGCTCTACTCGGTCGCGGCGCAGAATGCGGAGGCAATTTCCAAGCTCGACGACATCAATCCCGAAGCCGTTTCGGGACCGATGTTGCTTGCGTCCGGCCTGCTTCCGATTGTCACCATTGGCGGTTTCATCACCGTCGCCCTGCTTCTGATCTGGCGTTACAAGATCAAGGGTTGATAGGAGGCAAATCATGAATTTTAGATTCTGGAAAAATCTGAATACGCCTGCGAAGGCGCTAACTACAGCTATCTTGATGGCTGCACTGGCGTTGTTTGTTGCAAACGGCGTTTTGCCTCCGCTTATTGCCGAGCGTGTGAGTGTCGATGCAAAAGTGCAGGTGCACGATTTCGATGGGCGCAAGCTTTATCGAGAAGCTTTCGAGCTTATTCGTGACCGGCATTTTATGCTTGCTGATGCCGACAAGCGGGCTTCTTTCATTTCGCAATGGGAGCATCGCTTCGACCAGGGTCATGAGCTCGACGATCCCAAAAGCGCTGACGCCGCCATTTCGCAAATGGTTCTTGGTGTCGGCATAGCTTTCGATGATTACGAGCTGCCCAAGCGGGCAAGCGAAGTCAGACAGCGGGAAGAAGCGTTATTTGGCGGCATCGGAGTTCAGGTCATTATTAAGGGCCGAGCCGAGGCTGTTGCCGAAGTTCAACGCCGCCGTCCGCGTGGACTTGCTGATGACGACCCGGCTATCAAAGCCTGGATGGCAGAAGCGCAAGGCGTTTATAACCTGTATTCCGAAATTACCGACGAGCGTCCGCTTATCATCGGCGCCGACCCGGCAGAAGGAACACCGGCTAAAGACGCGGGTCTTGTGAAGGGAGACGAGATTCTCAAAGTCAAAGTGGACGGTCAGTGGCAATCGCTATCTGGCTCCATGGCGGAAGAGGCAGTTGAGTCTTTGCAAGGTCCCATCGACACTTCGGTCGAAATCTGGATTCGTCACCACGACACCGCCGGCGATGGCGCTCAAATTCAATCTGAGCGCGCTGTTTCGCTCAAACGTGTTGAGCTGACGCGGCCAGTTGTTTTCTTCCGGGAGCTGGAGAATTGTGTCTCTTACATTGGACTGACCGATTTTGTTTCGCAGTTCGCGCGCTCTGAGCTGAAAGTCGCCCTCGATAAGGCGGTGGTACATGCTCAGGCTTGCAACGGTGCGGGCGGTCTGATTCTTGGTTTGAGACGCAACCCTGGCGGGCAACTGCAAAATGCGCTAGCGCTCGAGTCAATGCTTATGGAACGCGGCGTAATGCATGTCATTCGTCACCGAGTGAAGGGATCTGATTCTTTTGTGGACCAGACCATGCTTCTGGCGCCCGACCAGGCTGTTTCAGTAAATGACGCAGACAGCGACGCTGGTTCTTTTTCTACTGCGCGTGAAGCTTATGTGGAAAAAGAAACTTTGACTCCGGGTGAGTTTTATCAGAAAGCTCTGCTTCCGGCTCAGTTCAAAATTGTCGTTCTGATCGATCGCTACAGCGCAAGCGCGTCCGAACTGGTCGCTGGTGCGCTGCAGTCGAATGGGCGCGCCGTGGTGCTTGGAGATTCGTCTTTCGGAAAGAATTTCGGACAGACGAGTTTTCCGCTCACCTGGGGCGGTCATGACGCCATGGGGCGTCCGTTGCGCGAGCTGCGCATCACTACTTTCGAGTTTCGACCCGGAGGTATTTCGATGCCGAATGGTATCGTTCCCGATATCGCTTGCGAGCGATATCCCGCGGATCCAAATGAAGATCCGTTTTTCGACTCTCAAGTGAAAGCGGCTATCGCCAAGCTCAAAGAGCAAATGGCTGTTCAGAGCGATTTTGATTTGCGCAAGGCTGAAGCCGAGCGTTCTCATCGGAATCTCAACCAGAGATTGATGGAGCAAAAGCACTCACAACCCTGAGAAAGGAAAGAAATGCAAGGCGTGCCATACGATGAGGTGAAGCAATTCACCGATAAACTCGATCGTGTGGTGGCAGTGGTTTTGGTGGCGCTCTCTTTGAGCGCCGCCTTTTCCGCTTTCACTGCTCATTTGCTCGATCATGCTGTCGCTGCTGTGGTCATTTCCCTTTTCCTGGGAGCCGTGGCGATTGACATGATCATCGGAATGGTGAAATCGAACTAAACAGAAAGGAAAGCATCAATGTTTGCTTCGTATTTCTCAAGCTTCACAAGCTTGCTACCGGGCATTGTGGCGATGGTTCTGGGTCTTATGTTCGTGTGCATTACACCGCACGAATTGGGTCACTGGGCTGTTGCCCGCTGGTTCGGCTTCAAAACGCCGGTGTTCTCGATCGGTTTTGGCAAACGAAACTGGTCGTTGATTCTCGGCAATTTCTGGCAGACTGAGTTCAGGCTCAGTCCGATTCTGTTCGGCGGTTATGTCGAGATTCCCGAAATCGACGAAGCCAGTCAATCGCAAGAAGAGGCTGCGTCGAGATTTCCGGTCTGGCAACGTATCGCTGTGGCTCTTGCTGGCGTGGTCGTCAATCTGTTGATGGCGCTGGTCATCTTAATCTCCATGTACTGGTTTGTCGGCGAGAAAGAAACAGTCTATTCCAATATCAGGATCGACTCTTTCAATGCGTCGAATGAAATAGCTCGTGGAGCCGGTTTTCAGGTCGGCGACCGGTTGCTTGCAGTTGGCGATGTGAAAATTGTCCAGCCGCAGGATTTTAGTGCCGCTCTTTTGCGACACAAACAAGTGCCGGTCATGATTCAGCTCATGCGTAAGGATGTCTCGATGGACATTCAGGTCACACCCAACGCCGCCGGTTTTATCGGTGTTGGTATCAACTTTGATACCGGTGTGAAGGTGCGTCAGATGTCCTTGTCTGAGTCGGTTTTCACTGCGGTGAAAACGGCTTATGACGCAGAACTGCGTATGTTCGCCGATCTCGGAAAAGTGGTCGGAATCATTCCCAAGACCGAGAAAGAACAGTTCATGGGAATCGTCGGCGTTGTCGATACCGGGGCGCGAATTTACAATCAAAGCGGATATGGGTTCTGGTGGCTGATGGCCATTCTCAATCTCAATCTTGCTTTGATGAATCTTTTGCCCATACCGGTTCTTGACGGCGGTCACATTATGTTCTATCTGATCGAAGCTGTCAGAGGCAGACCAGTTAGCGTCAAGATTCGAGCCTGGCTGCTCGGATTCTTTATGCATGTGATGATTCTGCTTGCCATATATCTTACATGGCAGGACGTGTCACGCATGATTCCCAGCGAATCCTGGTTGGGTCGTTTGTTCAACTAATTCGAAATCAGGAAAGCGTTGAGCCGGCTTGATTGCATCGATTGCAATTCGAGCCTGCTTGTCGCTTTCCTTTCATGAAACAACACTGAAAGGAAAAGAATGAAATACTCTCAAGAAACCTCACAGTGGAAATGGTGGCAGTGGCCCTTGTGGCCTTTTGCTTTCGTGGTCGTTATTCTGCGCGAGTCGTACAAGGCTTTGTCGAAGAAGGCGTACGAAGGCTTTTCCGGCGTTGTGAGCGCCACTATCGGCGCGTTCGCTGGAATGTTCACCGCCTATTCTCTTGCCGAATATCTTGGCTGGCAATTGAATTTGGGCTTCGCCTCATGGATTCCCTTGTCGCTTTTCGGCGGCTGGTGCGTCTTTGCTTATGTCTGGCCCATCGCACATATCTTTGTGTTTCGGCCATTCAGGCAATTGGTCGAATTGTTGGACGAAGGCCTGCGCATTTTGTTGCGTGACTTTCTGGCGCCGGTTTTTGCCCAGGCAGTCGCACTTTTGCGCTACCTTCCAGGCGCCGACCGACTCTGGTCCAAATTGAACCAGCATTCTTGGTTCATCGACACGCTGGATGCCGGTCTCTATGTGGCTTCGCTTGCGATTTGCGCGCATCTTGCCTGGCAGGTTTTCGACCTGGTACCGGCTCATCTGCATCTGGCATTGTTGCCAGTGTGGAGCTTGCCGTATTTCGCTTTTGCTCTTGCAGGCATGGTCTTTATGGCCAGTGTCAGCGTGAGTTGGCGCACTTTGTCTGAAATCAAATTCGAAGGGCGTACTATTGTTCTGCCGCTTATCATCGGCGCGGCGCTCTTCGATATTTTCGGCGCTCAGCTTTTCGCTATCGGGCTTTCAAAGCTCGAACTCATAGCGGGAACGATTGCTGTGCTCGTTGTCTATGTCGCTTACATTTTTCCTGTGGTGTGCATTATCCTCTCGAGCGGCTTCTTCAAGCGTTTGCTCAAGCGGATCGAGAAACTGGTCTCGGAAATATATGGCGATGACGAAAGTGACTTCGCTCGTTTTGCCAGTCACATTTTTCATCTCGGGCTGGCGTTTTTCGTCGGCTATTTTTTCTGGGTGGCCTATGTGCTACTGGGCATGAATAAAGTGCTTGTGGCACTTTTCACATATTATTTCCTGATTCTCCCGCTCTACAACTTGAGCCAGCGTACGCTTAAAAGCTGGACGGGTCTTTGGGTGGGTGTCGTCTTTTCGCTTGTCGTGGGCTATTGGTCCGGACAGTATTATGCACTCTCGGGACTTCCTTATCCCGATACTGCCTCGATTTTTGTCGGTTTCTTCGCCATCGTGGCGTCGTTCTTGTTGATCTTTCCGCCTGTCGCAAAGGTCTTTAAGATCGTTTTGACTGCTCTTAAAATCGTGGAGTTGCGCTTCGTGTTCGACAAATTCTACAATTGGCAGAAGCCGAGATACGAGAAGTTTGTCGAGCACATTCGCTTCATATTGAAACATGCTTACGTCGAGAAGTCAGCATACCGCGACTGGGTCGTGCAGGTGTCGAACCTTGGCGTGAGCGTATTGGCATTCTATGCCTTGACGGGTCAATTCTTCGGCATAACTTCAGCCATTGCGGCTCCTGTCGCAATGATACTGTATGCGGTGCTGGGGCGTCATTTGATGCGGTCGAGGATCGCTATCGATGAAATCAGTGCCACTTTTGCTGTGACGGTCGCAATCATCATGTGCGCTCATGCATACTTCACTCTTCCAGACCAGCTATGGGTGATGGGCTGCGTGTTCGTTTCGACGATCGCAATGGGATATCTTGTCGCCTTTCCTGTGGTTTATAACGAGTTTCGCACTGTTGCAGATCTACTTCTGGTCGGCTGGTCGACTCCGATTTTGGTCGGTGCTCATAACATCGCCTGGTCGGTATTCGAAGTAGTCTGGAAGCCCTTCAAGGCGATTTTGCGTACGGTCAAGCGCATGCTTGGTCCGGTCTGGAAAATGATCGTGGCTATGTATGACGCTATTGCGACTGTTTATCAGAAAATCCTGGCCGCGTTAAGGCGCGCCTGATTTTCGCCGAAGACTGTCGACGCCCGGGCTAAATCCGGGCGTTGGCTAAAAGAAATGAAAGGAACAAACATGGCAAAAGAACAAGTCAAATCTTCGACTACCTTCTTCAGCTCTGCTCTTGCTAGCGGTCTGGTGGTCTTATGTCTGGCTCTTTTGAGCGCATATGTGTTCACCGACAAAAGTCTGCATTTGCTGGGCTTCAAGCCTTTCGAAAGTGTCGGATGGTGTATTCTCGGGTTCTTCCAAGTGATGCTCGGCGCCATAATCGGTCTCGAGTACGCCCGCTTGAGCCAGATGTCTTTGTCGACGTACCGATATTTGCCAGCGATTATTGGCGCATTTTTTGCAGCCACAATCGCGCCTGCTGCCTTTGTGGCGGCAAAGCTCACAGGCCTCGCGCTTGGACTGGTTTATGTCCTGAACGTCTTGCTCTGGATGTTTCTGGGTCTAATCATTCTCTGTTTCAAGGAGTGAGCCATGATTGTTTGCAGTTGTAAAGTCAAATCCGATCGGCAAATTCGCGAAGCGGTCGAGAATGGAGTGGAAACATTCGGAGAGCTCTGCGATCATGTGGATATTTCCAACGATTGCGGGCAGTGCGCAAGATTGACCAAAACCATCTTCGAGCAATGTCTTGAAGCCAGCGAGTGGCTGAAGACGGCGCCAGAGTGAAAAAAGAGAAAAGGAGAAAACCTTGAAACTAAAAGACAAAGTGGTATTGATCTCTGGCGCTTCGCGCGGCATTGGTCTTGCTATCGCCCAGCGAGTGGCTGTGGACGGCGCCAGAGTTGCCGTTCTCGCCAAATCTACAACAGAAGACCCCCGTATTCCGGGCACTATATTCAGTGCGCGAGATGCAGTCATCGCTTCCGGCGGCGAGTCTGTCGCCATTTCTTGCGACGTTCGTGAAGAAGCGCAAGTCGTGGACGCCATCAATCAGACGGTGGCGGCTTTTGGCGGTATCGACATCGTGGTCAACTGTGCGGGCGCCATTCGATTAACGTCGGTCGAAAAAACCGAAATGAAACAGTTTGATTTGATGCACGCGCTCAATGCGCGCGCACCTTATATGGTGGCGAAGCACGCGCTCGCCTGGTTGAAGAAAAGCGATGGTGGTCATATTCTCAATATGTCTCCGCCCATCAATCTTCATCCTGGCTGGCTCGGACCCCACCTGGCATACACCATGTCCAAATATGGCATGTCGATGGTAACCATCGCGCTTGATTTTGAATTGACTGGGACCAATATCGCGGTCAATTCGCTTTGGCCCGAGACGCTCATCGAAACTGCTGCTGTGCGCAATTTGCTTGGCGGCGATCAAATGATCAAAGCTTCGCGTAAGCCGCAGATAGTGGCCGATGCGGCGTACCTGATCTTCACCGAGGCTCCGCCTAATGGCGGCAGTCCTTCCGGCAATTTCTACATCGATTCAGAGGTCTTGATCTCCCATGGTCAGACCGATCTGGATCGTTACGCCGTCGATCCGACCGTCAAGCTGCGTCCTGATATTTTTCTGGGCGAGCCCTGAGAGAGGACAATCAGCATGAATAACTCCGAACGTCGCGCCGCTATGTGGGAGGCGTTTAGCCAGATTCTGCATTATCGACTGACGGTGATGTTTTCGATTCTGGCTATTGTCTCTCTGCTCTTTGGCGCTATGGAAGCGACAAAGTTTGTACTTGAGACGCACGCCAGTTCGATCGACTTTTATGCTCTCATCTGGTATGGCTTTACCAGTGCGTGGAAGCTGTTCTGGCATGCTGGGCTTGTTCTTATTGTCGTCGTTTTAGTCGTGGCTGCAATTGTGTTCTCGACTATGGCGACAATTTTGTCGAAAGCACAATCAGCAGTTCAAAACGAAGGCTATTTGGGCTTCGACGAACCCCATACGCCTTCGACTCCAAGTGGCGAACTGAGAAAGGATAAGCAATGAACAGTTTGGCAAATAGCAAAGCAAACCTTTGTTCTGCGTTGATGGCTCTTGCCGTCAGCGTCATCCCCACAGCCGCTTTGGCATGTGCTGAAGCGTTGGAACCAGTCAAATCCTCGGGCGATATCGGCAAAGTGATTATCTGGCTGGCTGTATTCGTCGGCTTTGTCGTTGTTCTTCTCACCTGGATTCCCGATTGGATCTCACCTGCGTCGAACACCTCGAAGCGCAATGAAGATAAGGAGCCCGACAAGAAGGAGCCTCGCGACCCAGACTTCTTCGACAACCATACACCCTGGGGAAACTGAGTTTCTACCAGGTTAAGCAATAAGCTGGAGAACCATCTCCAGCTTTCCTCAACGTAAATAGAAAGGTTTTCACCATGGTTCAACTCGAGCTTTCGCAATTGAATTTGCAGGCCAAGCTTGGCGAACAGATTCAGTTGTATTTCAACAAGTTAGCGTCTGGGAGGTTTCTTGCTGAAGAAAGAATCAACGGCAAGGTCTGCTTTCTCGACCGAAATAGCGGTCCCATTCGCTCGGGTGATCGTTGTTTGGTTTGGCTCAGGAATATGAGTCCCAAAGGCGACATCTATTATGCTTGCTTGATCAAGGTGACTGAGCCTGGGGACGGCAAAAATACCGTGCTCAAACGGGCGATAGAAGTCTCTCGTCCCACTTTCGTGCAGTGTCCGTATTATGTGCGCGCTGGCATGAGAAAGGCCAAGAGTCATTTCAAGCATCGCCATCTGGATCTGCTCAAGTTTCATTTTCGCTTTATCGACCGACTGAAACTGGAGCAGAGTCTTTACGATGTTCAGATCGACTACGCTCCGGTTGTGCAAGAAACTATCGAGCTCATCGAGCGCTGTTTCGTGCATGACTCGGTCCAAGCGGTCGAGTGGTTTGTGGAACTGGCAACATGTCTTCCGGATGGAAAATGTGAAAGCAAGCTTGCCTCAACCACTTTTGCACTCGCGCTTCAGCGCGCTTTGCAAAAGGCGACGTCCGAAGAGCTTTTCGTCCTGGAGAGCTATTTGGGTTTTGTCGAAAGGCGGCTGGCCGCGGTGTCTCAAGTCGATGAATTCTTTGTCGACTGGGACTTTCATGAGGCAGCTCAAGCAAGGCTTGCACTTCTAAAAAACTGATGCTTTGGGAAGGATGATCGTGGCTCTTAGATGGAGTTTCGTTCATCCTTCCTTGTATTTTCGCTCAGTCGTACGTATTCGGTGAGCGACTATTTTTGGTGATTTTCAAACTTTTTTGCCTTTTTTGTACTTTAAATCGAGTTATCCAAGTGTTTTGTAGGATTTCGGTAGTTGAAACAGTGTTTTTTGAACACTATTAAAAATAATCAGCCATTATCGCTAGGGAATCTGGGGGTGATGCTTTTTAGTAGAAGAAACTTTTGAAATTAGCGAACAATGAAAGGTAAATTGCCAGACCACTAGAGAGATTCAGGATTAAGTTGAACAAAAACGATAACGAAATCTGCTTGAGACCTAAATTTTTCCAGTTCAGAGCGAACACTGAATCTGAAAATGTAGTTGCCAGAGATAGAAAGAACATTAAGAGTGCAACGGCAACCAATGGATTCTGAAAGAAAACTATTAGTCTAATAAAACTGTAAAAGCAAATTATACTAACCAATACAGCACTGAGAGTTGTACCGGCAAAGGATCTTAGAGTCAGTATCCAGAAATTTGGTCGATGACAAAAGAAAGTGATTAAGCTTGTTTTCAAAAGTAGAAATGCCAGATAGGAAAGACCACAAGTCGCTTCAAATTGTAGGTATCTTAGCTGTCCTTCCGGGCTAAATAGACTTGATTCGCAACCGTGCGAATAAGTAGGTAATATGCAGGTGCTGAGCACCAAGATCAAAAGAAGAAATTTTTGAATTGTTGGTTTCATATTTTTCTCTTTATACCCGCTAAAGTGTTTTCTGGGCGGCTTGATTCTGCAGTAAATAATGGTCCGTTAGTTATGTTATGGTATTGCATTTAGTGCGGCGTCTTTTTTTGTTCATCCGATCCAAGAATTGTAATTTTGGCCATACCAATTCTAGCTTTATCAATTAAGAACTTAAATAAATAGAGCTATATGAGTCCCAATTTATATCTCTCTATTTCTTTTACTAGAGTTAAAAGCCGAAACTAAGGTCATTTCACTCTCTTTTAAATTTCAATCTTTTCTCTCTTTTACTTATTCAAACAAGCCCCATATTCAGTCTTTAACCCAAACCAAAATTCTCTGATGGAGAACTGAGTTCTGATTGTGTTCGGAATAATTTCGAACTTCAGCAGGAAACCCTCATCTCAGAAAATGAACCCTATGCTCAACTCTTACAAAGGGCACCAATATGACAAACGTAATCCAGTTCAAGTCTCGCGCGCAGCTCGAACAGGAAGGCTCCCCATCAGCTCAGGAGGCTCAAGACGAGCGGCCTGACACCGAGATCGAGAACATTTTTCTTGCTTCGTCGACCGAGCCGATGCCTCGCAACCAGGCGGAAGAAGCGATGAAGTATGCGATTCTTCAAGCTCACCAAATGGGCCTGAAGGTCGTCCAGCTCGACCAGAAGAAGACTTCGAAAGAAGGCGAAGAACCTCTTCATGCAATCATTTTTGCCTTCAAGGGCGCCAAAGACAAGGTCATGGACCTTGAGACGGCGCTCAAGACCGGCAAGTTCCTGAAGTCCCAGCAAGCGTGAGATAGCAAAAACCGTATGGAGAGTCTGCCTTAGAAAGCAGTTTCTTCTTACTGTTTTGAAAATCTTGCACAAATCCAACTGAAAGCTGATCAAGGAGACCTGCATGGCAAGCGAAGGTCAGGCTCTGAGCCTGGAAGCGGCGACAACCTTTCTGCCCCATTTCGTCGAAGTTCATCTCACCAAAGCCTTCCCGGCTCCGCCGCGCGAGGCTACCAGAGCTCGTCTTCGGGCTATGGCATGTTCTGAGCTCGCCGACAAGGAGCGCGAACTCGCAGTTGCTCATCAACTGGTGAGCAGCACTTTCATTCATGACGACTGGCAGAATCGCATGAGAGCAGACATGGATCTGCTTCTCGTGCGGTGGCAACTGGAGCGATACAACGAATGTTTGGAACAAGTTGAATCGCTCATTCGGCTCTTTGGAGGCTATTCCGGACTCTACAATCTGGGTGCCTCCGACCTCTTCTTCATGAAGGGATGCATTTTGGAGTCGAATGGCTGCGATCTGGGTGCTGCAAAATGGTTCGCCAAGTCGATTGAAATTCGGCGCAAAAACCTTGCGTCCGATCATCGGGTGCTGATTGCAGCACAAGAGGCTTTCAAGCGTGTCTCGGGGGCAACAAAGACGCCCTAAAGCACGAATTTGAAGTGCCGAAAACTATTTGCAAACTGAAAACTGTAGCTTGGCTTCAACCAGGCTACAGTTTTTCTTTTGGCCCGGTCTATTCATGCATATAGTATGACAACGTTGTGTTTTCGAAAATGCTGGT
>CAZFKB010000033.1:0-28622 GCA_964519785.1 uncultured Candidatus Obscuribacterales bacterium
CATTGCGGGCTACACGCTTGGCTCCAGCTTCAATTATGGCTGTGAAATCGCCAGCTTTTAAGCTCGCGCCGCCTACCAAGCTGCCATCGATGTTTGGCTTGGCAAGTTGCTCATCGCAATTAGCAGGGGTAACGCTACCGCCGTAAAGCACAGGCACTTTATCTCCGGGCTTTGATGCAGACTTGTAATATTCGTTTATGGTCGTTCTGATAAGACCGCAAACACGATTTGCTTCTTCTGCATCGCAAGACTTGCCGGTTCCGATTGCCCAGACTGGTTCATAAGCAATAATTAACGACTCAAGCTCTGATTCGAGGATGTCTTGCAAAGCACCAGAGACCTGTTTGGCAACCACTTTGTCTGTAAGGTTTCCTTCGCGCTCATCGAGCGACTCGCCTACGCATACAATAGGAATAAGTTTGTGCTTGAGCGCCGCTTTCAATTTCTGGTTAACACTAAGATCGGTCTCGCCAAAAAATTGACGACGCTCTGAGTGTCCAATGAGTACGTACTGAGCACCAAGATCGAGCAACATAGGGGCTGAAATTTCGCCAGTGAATGCTCCGCTGTCGCGATAGTCCATATTTTGAGCACCAGTCGCGAATTTTTTGTTGCCTGTCAATGTCGTGGTGACCACAGGCAGAGAAGTAAAGGTGGGGCACAAAACGATGTGAGGCAGATCTTTCTCGGAAAGTTTATCTACAGAGGCAATAAGCTCCCGAGCCAACTCACGGGCTTCGGTAGCTGTCTTGTTCATTTTCCAGTTTCCTGCAATTATCGTTTTTCGGCTCATGACTTTTATCCTGTTAAATACACTGCGCAAATTCTAGAACGAAAAGATAGTAAATTAGTTATTCAATGACCGAAAGTTATCAATCGCGAATAGAAAAAGCAGGTGCCTTGCTCGATGACGGCAAGTTCGACCTGTGCCTTTCCACGATGAAAAGTATCTGGCTAAACGCCGGAGAAAATGCCGATTTAATTAGTTTGTTTTCACGCTATGCCAAAACTTTGAATCAACAAGATTTGTCAGCGGCACTCGAGCGCTTGTCAGAAAAGGTCAAAACATCTAAAGCTGCAATCGATGATAATCCTCAAGAGGTTTTTGAAGCCGCTTATCACCTTATAGGAGAGCGTTATTTCGACATTGGGCGCAATTTGCTCCAAAAATGTCTGGATAAATTTCCTGCCAATAACACTGTGCGATACGAACTGGCTTTTGCTCAAATGTCACTGGGACAATTCAAAGATGCAATCGTTAATTTCGAACAAGTTTTGAAACTAGAAGAAGATTTCGATACAGTCCTCAATCTATGCGCTTGTTATGCCCTTGTGCGCGATTTGAAAAATGTCGAACAGTCGATAAAACGATTAGAAAAACTTGCAAGCACCGATGAAGAAAAGAACGAAATCAAGCACCGCAAAATGGTTCTGAAACGCTTGCATTTTATGGCAAGCAAAAAAGAATTCAACAAACAGGACTGGTTTTTCATTTTGTACGGCACTATTTTGCTTGGCTACAAAGCGCCAGCTCAGGCGAATGTAAAAGTCGATCCATTGGTTGATGCTTTTGATGTTCTGGTACCAAACCACAATCTAAAGGCAATCGCAGGAACTCTAGCCGTGTTGAAAGGTGTGTTGCGCGGGCTCGAAATGGAACCTGAAGCAGTAGAGTATTACAACATTTATGCAAAGCCTCTCGCCCAGGTGGAAGCGCGCTTATTCGATATAACTGTAGATAATTACACCGGTCCAGACCGTCCCGATTACGCAGTCATGGTCATGAATAAAGCAGACGAGATTGTCGGTCCCCATGACGCCTTTCTCGAAAATTGCGACAACCGAGCAACTTTTGCTTATTCGCTCAATCCGGACATTCCTCTTCCCGTAACTCCAGACATCATTGGACACCTAGGACAAATTCAACTGCCCTGGGATAACGATATAAAAATGTCAGAAGATTCAGACCACTCCAACAAAGTCTTAGCCGAAGCTATGCCTAAGATTCTAGAAATCGCATCGCACATGGAAAATGACGCAGAAGTCATTGGCACCATAACTGATACCGTTTTATACTATAATCCAAAACGTGAAATGCTCGCAGTTCAAAACTGCGAGATTATAAAACGTCGCCCTGAATTCACCGCCGAAATCCATGATTCTAGGTAAGCTTATAGCAACACTGAGTTATGTCACCTCGCTGCCCGTGGGCAAAGACTCAAGCTCAGAAGATTTGATTTCGGGACTGGGAAAATATCTACCGATAGCTGGTATCGTAATTGGTGGGCTAAGCTGCGCAGCTTACGTTCCCCTCGTTTTGATTCAAGCACCAGATTTTGTTGGCGCGGCAATACTCACGACTGTCTTAATTGTTTTGACTGGCGGTCTACACTTAGATGGATTGATGGACACAGCCGACGGCATTTGCTCGCACAAAGAACGCGACATCATGCTTGAAATAATGAAAGATTCTCGCGTGGGCAACTTTGGTGCAATAACTGGAGTTTTGACAATTTTGCTCAAAACTTGCGCGCTTGCAGCGCTCTTTTCTTTGCCAGTCAAAGCGATGGCTGCCTTGATTTTGATTCCGTGCTGGGCAAGATGGACAGAGCTTTACGCCATCGCCAATTTTTCTTATGCACGCGAATTTGGAAGCGGAAAGATCTGGCACGAAACCACCAAAAAATCCGATTTGATCATTGGCGCTCTGATACCACTTACAGTATCTGTATTATTAACTACTTACGATGCTTTTTATGTAGCCGCTCTGATTCCTGCAACGATTATTCCTGGCGTCTTCGCAGCGCACTGGCTTAACTCCAAAATTGGCGGGCAGACTGGAGATACTTATGGTGCAGTGGTCGAAGTGTCTGAAACTATTGGATTGGTTTGCGCAAGCTGCATCGCTGTTTATTGTTAGCCCATAGTCCATCTTCGGAGATTAAAATTCCCAGCTGAATCTAGGGTAAATCCGGTTGTTCGCAACAAGACGCACAAATACTCTAGTAGTATGAAACTTTGGGCAACACTATGGCTTTCAATCGCACTGACTTTGTTTTTTCAGTCCGCCGCGCTAGCTTCTGAAGTGAAAATTGTAGATGACATGCAAAGCTGTTTTGGAAGTAAGCATGTCGTATCGACTTATTCAATATGCGAACAAGAATTTGTAGATAAGAAAAAGAAATCTATTCCCCCAAAAGATCTACTTGAACTGATAGATATCATTCGAAAGTCAAAAAATCACTCCATCTTTTCTTGCGAAGACTTAGGCATAACACCAGATTTGGTCAAACTCCATCGCGAACAATTAATCAAATCCTCAATCTACGCGAACACTCCAATTTACAAAAAAGTTCCAATCAATCATTCAACCGAATTTGAATTTGAAGCAATTTGCCAAGGCGCTAAACAAAGACTAACTCAATACGATCATAGTACTACCCATCTCAATTTTTCTCTGACCATCGATGCGCCAGACTTATTAGAAGAAAAAATAACAGTTTCAAGCATACATGACGTTCCTTACATGCTTCCCTGGAAAGTAAAAATGGGGGATAAAAAATGGGAATCCTATTCACTTGATCTGACAAAAAAATTAAATAAACTAGCGGATTCAGCAGGCTTTTGCGCTGCTCTATTAAACGATAAATTTTATTGGGAAAAAAATTTCTGGACAGACTCTAAATTTTGGTCGATTTACAAAGGACACGAACTATTTAAACAAGACTGCTTGAAGTATTCAAAATTACTTCCTGGCTATGAAAATGCTAATTCAATTTACGATTTAACTGACAGTTATTTCGGCTCGATAAATTGCCACCCTGAATCTCTCTTCACAGAAATGAAACCGAAGTCAGCCAAAACAATAGACACATTTCGCTGGTGGAATTATTTCAAAAGCAACGCGCCCACAAACGATTGGAACCACTTCATAAAATTAGCTGATCGTTGCCAGAAGATGGTTGACGATCGAACGTGGATTCATGACTGGAAGAAGTCCAAAATGACTAATAGAGTAAGCTGTGATATCGCAGGAACGAAATGTTATTCCGAAACCAATCTCAAGGAATATGTGCTTCCAGCCTGGAAAGATGCAGGATTGAAAGGCGAACCTGAATGCCAGATCGATCTGGAAAGAGGAGACAGAAGTTTTGGGAAAATTTTCATCTCTCGTTTCGAGCCGCGAACTCTGGTTTTAGATGCGGATCCTCGCACCGGTACACACTGGTTTGACAAATTGCAAGTGTCGTTTCATCCTAAAATTCCTAATTACATAATCATTGAGCCGGATGGAAAAATCAAAAAGCGCAAAATCAGTGCGACCTCAAAATATCTTCCCAAATGGGCACGAGACGCGATAAAGAAAGGTAATATCTGGTGATATTCAAATGCCTACGGCTACTCCGTCTGAGATTTTTGCCATTTGGCATAATTAACTAAGGAAACAATTTTTCACCAGGCTATGAGCAAACAGAGTGTCTCTGACCTTGAAACAGAAACCATCGAAGAGATTCAAAAGTCTGTTCGTTGCAAAGCTTGCAATTTTGATATCACAGATCCATCATTTGCTGTCGAGCCGCATGAACACACGTTTCGCAATCCGGCCGGATATTCATTTCATCTGGTCTGCTACGCATCGGCGCCCGGCGCGATCGAAGTTGGCGAACCTACTAAAGAAGCCACATGGTTTGCTGGATACGCCTGGACATTTGCAGTATGTTCGAACTGCCACAATCATCTTGGATGGTTTTATCGCGGCGACAAAAGTTTCGTGGGATTGATTGCTACGCGTCTTTTGCGTTAGTGAAAAGTCGTCGCAGGATAGCGCAATTTTTCATAATAAGTCGAATGGGGAAGTGTCGAATCAACCTCGCCAGTGTTGGCGATATCTATATTATTTGCATGAACCTTCAATTTCTCAGCGTCCTCTTTTTTACCAGCTGCCATCAAGAAATCGATGTAATCGCGCAGACATTTTGTTAGTCGATGACAACGACCTATGCGCTTACAAAAAGTCGCAATAGCTTCCCTGTAAGCCTGGTCTGCTTCAAAAAGCTTTTCTTGCATCTGCAAAGCCTTGGCTTTTAAATAAATGAATTCTTCTACAGGACCAATCGTTGTCGGCTCTAAGAGCTTAATACCTTTGTCTATAAGTTTGTGAGCCTCGTCAAAATTACCTAAATAAGCTTCGATAATCGCGCAGCACCGCAGGCTTTCAATCGTGTCTGCATTTGTTTGCAATTTGGACTTCTCTTTGATAGACAAAGACTTCTGACAGACAGCGTGTGCTGCTTCGAAATTGCCTTGACTCAGATAAAGTTCACCCATGTGGTCGAGCACTGGAGTTAGTTTGGAATGGTCAGCATAATATTCAGCACTCAAGAGTTCGAGCGCTTTTCGATAATTGGCATCTGCCTCGTCTTTTTCTTGACGGCAAAAATATGTGTTGCCCAGTTCGTCGTAAAGATGCGCCACGCGCTCTGAGTCTACTTTGGCCGGACCCGCGTAGTTAGTCTTCAAATCTTCAAGAACCAGCTGTGCAAGAGCATAGTCTCCAAGTTCACGACGGCACTGCCCATACTTGAGCATGCGGTCGAAGTAATGATTGTCCTCTACCTGTTGCATGATGGATCTAGCCTCCTCGATAATTCACAGGGTAGACGAGACTTTTTCAATCTGGTTCCCTTTTTGAACTGCGATTATTGAAAGTGCTAAAAATGTGGAAAAATTAGAGCATGAAAAAATGGAAAGCTTTCCTTCTTACATCAGTTTGCGTGTTTGCCATACTAGTCTGGCAGGCTCCGCTCATTTTGTCGAAAATTGCCGGTGGCACAATTGGTGTCACGTCTTATCAACTTGGCGATCCAAGTAAAGCAAATCGAATTTTGATCCTGGGGAACAGCCTTACTTTCTATAATGATTCACCTGCACTTTTAGCCGATATGCTGAAACAAGCCGACCCAGACGGTAATTACTTCATTACCTCTGCAGCCTGGCCCGGTTTTACGTTAGAAAATCATTTAGCGAAAAAAGAAGTGCAGGACTTGCTTGCACAAAAGTGGAACATAATAATTTTACAAGGGCATAGCGGAGCGGCATTCGAATCCAAAGGCTATCTGATGGCTTCGATAGAAAGAATGCTTCCACTTGTTCAAAAATCCCATGCAAAGCCAGTTTGTATCATGACTTATGCAGACAAATCATATTTCAATAATCAATCGGTAATAAGTCAATCCTATAGAGAAGTGGGCAGTAAGCTAAAAGTTCCCACTATTGCAACTGGGGACATGTTTTTTTATATTCAAGAAAGAAATCCCGAAATCGAGCTGTATAGCAAAGATTTTCATCATCCTGGTCCAAACGGTACCTTTATATATTGCCTTTCGTTATTCAAGCAATTATTCGGCGATGACAAATTCGCTAAGCTGGCTGATTTTGCGCCAAAAAATTACGATCCCATTATTTGCAAAAAGCTCTACGAGTGCGTGCATGACTGGAATACAATTGCAAGCTCGCATCCGGAATATTCAGCGCAGTTACCCGACATACGCATAGACATTGCCGAACAATGGCTAAGTGAAAACAAGTACGATGACTCCGAAAAATTACTGACGCGACGCCTAACGGCTATTGATGAGGCTTTTCCTTCTGAACTAAAAAATCTCCCTAGAGGACAAACTTTGGTGCTTCTTGCACAATCGCAGCTGGCGCAGGATACGCCCGAAAAGACCAAGTTCGCGCATGACAATCTGGTGCGTGCCGAGCAGATATTTTTGAAAGTCGAAGGTGTCAATGGTGATACCGTGCGACGAATAAAAACTGTTTTGAATAATCAGTAGAAAAATAGTAAAACTCGCCAAAAACAAATCGCACAGCGCCTTGGAAGTGGAAGAGCATTAGCGCTGTGCGATCCTATTCTTCACTTAGCACACAACTAATTTGTGTCTATTAGAAAAAGTTGGGCATTGATTTTGTTTCACTCGGCTATAGGTTTAGTAGGAAGTGGAACAGAAATCGAAGAAGCGCCGGACGAGACTTGATCATCGATCTCACCTGGTTACTTCCGAATTTTCGATTGCTTAGTGGCAGGCAAGTTAATAAGGAGGAGAGACATGACAAGCAAGCCAATTAAAACTCGTATTCTTCTTGCTATGACCGCTCTGTTGGCATTAGGTTTCGCAGTAAAACCTGTAATCGCTGATGAAGTCATAGTGACAGAAAAAAGAACAATTCACCTTTGTGGTGATTTATTCGAACTCGAAGCAAACGCAGACAAGCTGACAGCTTCAGAAAGAGCGATTATCGTTCAAAAAAATCTCGATAACGCAATTATAAAAGCCAAAAACAAAGGACCATCAGCAGTAACGGTAGAAATTGAAAACCGTCACCCTGTAGTAAAGCTAGATGGATTCCATATTATCACTGCTGACGCAAACAGCGCCAAACGCAGGGAAATGACAATGATGGCATTAGCTGAATATTGGGCAAGCAAAATCAAAGATTGTTTGTCTGATGAAAATGCAATCAAGACCTATGTAAGCAGACTAACCAGTACAACACCAATAGCATCAGCAGTAGTGTCAACCGATAAACATATCGTTGTACTCAAACCTGAAATGAGACTTCCAATCCAGATAGTCTCGGGCTTTTATAATGATGGCGCTACCATTGGTGACAACGTCACAGCCGTAATCAGCCGTGATATTCCGCTGGAAACCGACTACAAAACTTATTTGCCAAAAGGTACTCTAGTACACGGCAAAGTAGTTAGTACCGATATCTACAAATACAATGGATATCCCAACAAAGATGCAGTGACAATCGACTTTTTCGCCATGGAAACCCCAGACGGTCAAGAAATTCCGATTAACGCTCACATCATGGGAGACCACAACCAGTTTGTTATGGCTGACGCTAAGCCAATAAACAGCTTTATTCCAATCGACCAATACACTAATCGAATGGACAAAGACAACTGGGTAGTTGAAGAACCTGAAGCCGCAGCCCAGGGCATGGTTGATTTGTCCAAGGGTGGAAAAGTTGCTGCTAAAGGCTTCATTACAGGTTCCTGGATAGGCGAACCCTATTCCAAAGAACAGCAACATTTATATACTTCGCGCCTCTTAATGGATAAAGGCTCTACCTTTATTATTCCAGCAGAGTCCGAATTGTTGATGGAAACACACGCCACTACTAGCATCGCAGTGGCTGCCCCAGTCAACGTAATGTAGAAGGAGGTAAAGTCATGACAGTAAATATCAGAAAGAAAATGTCAATGTTTTTGACAATCGCAGCTGTAGCAGGCTTGGTCTCCACTGGACCTGCATTTGCTGGATTCAATCAGGGTGAATCGGTAACTTTTAGAGGCGAACCTATGTTCTCCATTACCGGTGACGCTGGCGGCTTCACTGCACAAAAACGTGCATGGCAAGCTCAAGATAATTTCGACAATGCTCTAGTTCGAAGCGCAGACAGGACACCAGGTGCGGTGTCGGTCGAACGTGAAAACGGTGCTATCGTTGTAAAACTCGGTGGATATTATATCACCACCGCGGATGCACAAAGTGCAGCCGAAAAGGGCATGTCAGCTGAAGCTTTAGCTAACAGCTGGGCGAACTCAATAAAAGCTTGCTTATCGCGTGAAACCGATGTAGCAGCCTATGTGGATTCGCTGAAGCAAAATCACCCACTCAAAGCCGGAGTAGAGGTGGTCGAGAAAGATATTATGGTAGCCGACTATAATGCGCTCCCGTTCAGGCTTGCAGAAGGAACATTAGCTGTCAACAAAAGCGATCCATTCCAAGTGGTCGCCGTTCTTGACCGTGATGTAATGCTGGAAGGATATTCGCTTCTCGCGCGGACCACAATGGAAGGCACAATTCGCAACTTCAGAAACAACAAAGATCGTTTCATCAGTTTCGAAAAAGCATATCTGCCAGACGGTGGAGTGCTAGTGCTCAAAGATGTGGTGGCAGCCACTTGCATCGCTACGGAAGCACCAAAATTGGTTCTTTCAGAATGTATACCGGCAGATCCAAAATCCGAATCGCGTGAGCCAGCCAATATTGGTATCGGCGCTCGCAAAGCGGAAGTTGCCGTGTTGCAAGCCAGACCCGACCTGGTAGCAGCGTACAGAGTAGACTTAGAAATGTAATTTCAAAGTCCGAATTCTAAATAGCTCGCTGTAACCGATCGAGCCAGAATGGACCTGACCTCCTCGCGGTCGGGTCCATTCATTTTTGATAAAAAACAACCCAGTTTGTCTGCTTATTAGTTTTGGATCTATCGTTTCCAATGACAACCGCTTTCTCAGTAACTGGGTGTCGGTACCAACCTTCGTCCCATGCGCCCATATCGGTGTAAAGTGCATCTTTGACACCAAGAGCCACCAGATCTTCATTGAATGTTTTAAAATCAATTGCCTTAAGGCTTTCCACTACACCTTCTCGACCATCTGAAAATTTTACGATAGCACGCATTTGAAATTTCTTTTTGTCCTTGAAGGTTGCAGCGACTTTATTTTGGACGAGTTGATATTGCTGAAACAAAGACGCTCTGCGGTCTCTCAAAGACGCAATAAATTCAGGAGTAAATTTCGCCCCTTTGTCATTAGGAAAAATATCGAACTTTCCGCCTTCTATCAGGATGGTGCCACCAATAGATTTGGAAATTGCACGTGCGTTATACACATTACCTTTGTAAGAGTAAATGCCGACAATGGTATCAGTGGTGGTGGTAAAGGCAGCAGGAATACAGAATTTGATTTTAGTATCGGTCTTGACTGGACGCTTTGTTTCCCAGCCGAAAGATAGATCGCCCTTATCGTAGAAATGATATTGAACTCCGGTCGGACCTTTAATTGAATCAATTTTCAAGTCAGCCGCAAAAACAAGTGATGGAACGAGTGAGAAAATAATTGGTGCCAGGATTCTTAGAGCTTGAAACATTCGTAAATTATAACTACCGGCGCATGAATCTGATTACTTTCTTTTCGTTATCGATCACATAACGCTTATCGCTGAAAAAAGTTTGTCCGATGACAGTGGTCCCGCCAACGAAAACGAGTATTTTACTCTTTCTGATGGGTCCCAGGTCGACCGTATCTACCACACAGTACAACGCCACAGACTGTTTTCCATCAAATCCCTGTATCGTTGTTCGTCCAACATCTTTGTTACTCAGTAAACCGTACTCTTTAGCTTTGTCGTAAGCAAGCATGATGCAAGGCGCGCCAGTGTCGAAATTTGCCTCCAGGGGCTTACCTTCAACTTTTATATCGACCATCATATTTCCATCTTTCATATGAAAAGGAATTTCAATGGTATCTAATGCCAGCTGCTTTTTAGCCTTCTCACTGTTATTGTGAAAAATTAGCAAGCCTCTAGAATTGTCCATGTGATAAACCAGATTGCGCAAAAATGGCTGACCTAAACAAACAAAATCATCATTTTCAGAAACATGTACCTTTAGCTTGCGCTTGATTTTGCCCACTGAAATTTCAAGCGGCATTGTCCAATGATAAAACTTCCCTCCCGCACCATAGGAATAGCTTTTAGGGGCATCGCTTGGGACTTTTATGTTCAGCGACGATAGAGCCCTTTTCCCCACTACAACTCGGTAAGCTCCTGTATCTATGACGAGATTGTAAGGTTTACCGTTAATAAATCCTTTCACGACCGGCTTTTGTCCTAGATCTTTTGAGTAAAAAACATGTTCTTCTTCCGGCAATACGTCGTCCAGATCGTTGGGATCATCGGGCTTGGTAGCAGTGTCTTCAGGTCGTTCTTCCACTGAGCCTTTCGCCTTTTTGGGTTGAACTTTTGGAATCTCTGCAATTCCTTCGGTCGGATTCACATTCCTGTGTTGGTTGTAGGGATCGAGACGCTTTACACATTGTAAGGCGACCTTTTCTGGCGGAAGTCCTTTGAAAACAGTTGCCGTATCCTGATATTTTTTAATCGCCTTCCCCTTTTCGCCACAACCTGCAAGCGAATGAGCCCAATAGAGATAGACTTCTGGCGAACCGTTTCCTTTTTCAAATGCCTCTTGAAACTTGTTTGCAGCAGCTCTATATCTACGCTCTTTGTATGCTTTGATGCCATCAGCAAATGCTTTATCATCACTTGCAAAAGCAATGAAATTCGAACTCAGACACAAAGTCAAAGCAAGAATCCAGGTCCTCACTTAACCGATGTTCCTGCTTCATTGGAAGGGTACATTAATTCAACTGTTTCATCGTTGTCCCAGTAAGTTGGCGGGGTCGGAATAAATGTCTTCCGGCAGAGATCCAAAACGAACTCGTCGTACTTTTTATTACCAGAAGACGTCTTCAATTCGAAGGCAGCCTTTCCTCTTTCGGTAACCTTCGAACTTACTATTGCAACCAGGCTGACTGATTTGAATTCAGAAGGCAAAGAAGTTGCAGCCCACCGAACAGATGTTGCCGTTTTCACAGTGTCCACATAATTTGTGTCACGAAATTTTTTTTGAGTAGTTTCAGTCATGATTCGCGAAGAAAACACGACTCCAATTCGAGTCGATGGATTCCATGTCTCTGGCGGCTTTTCAAGTTGAGTTTCATTGCATACTTGTAACGCAAACTGGTCAAACTCTTTGTCACCAGATGATTCGAAGACAGAGCAAGATTTTTCCCCGCTCAAATCAACAACTACGCAAACTGTAGTAACCAGGTGACCGGACAATGAACGCTTATGCGGACGCTTTAGCCATTCCTTTTTATTTGCAGCGATGACATCCTTGAAAAATTTTTGGCTTGGCGGAGATAACACCCCCGGCTTGTCTTGCTCTGCAAATACAGCAGGAGGAGAAAAGCTCGTACTCAAGCAAAAGAGCGAGGCAACAATTAATGTATTCTTGAAGTTCATCGATTATTCCTAGTTTACCAGGCAATTTTAGATTAGAAGCGGTAAAATTCCTTCAGATGAGCAAGTATACTCACTTTTTAATGACTGATCGAGATATCAAAAACGGTCATTTATCGATCGAGGGAAACGCCTTTGGACCGATGCGTTTTGGTGTAATGCCTGCCCCAGGCGGAATTACGGCTCTCTGGGGTCAAGATTTCAATTGTACATACAGGACCTGTCTTTCGGCTCCCAGAAGAGAATTGGGAGGTTACGCCCGTCTTTTTCGCGAATTGTACGAAGAAACTGCCGAAAGCAGCAAAGAGGTTCTGTTTTTCATCCATGGATATAAACATTCATTCGAACAGTTAAAGAAAACGGTCGAGGTGATAGACCGCAATTATGTTTCCAAACCAGGCTCGAATATTGGGCATATAGTTGCCTTTTCCTGGGCGACTTCGCTCAAAGCTCAAGATTATGACCTTGACCTGGCATCAGCGGACACGGCCGGCAAGGATCTTTGCGCTTTTTTGCTTGAGCTAAAATCTTTTCTAGAGCAGGCTTTCGAAAGTGAAGAAGACGCTCGAACTTTCGCGAATAAACTAAATCTGGTGACCATATCAATGGGCAGCAGAGTACTCGAAAAAGCGGTAGAGTGTTTTTTCAGTCAATCCGAACATGAGCCTTTCCATGCTTTCAACGAAGTGATTTTAGCGGCTCCCGATCTGGACTTTACTGTGTTCGACGGTGAGATGATGCCGCGCATTGCAGAGCTTGCCAGACGGACTCACTGTCATTTCAACAAAGTCGATATGATTTTGTATGTTTCTCAATGGAAGAACCGCAAGCAGCGCCTCGGACGTTCAGGTCCACCGCGAAACGATATTCATCCGTCTATTATTTTTGTTGATACCACTAAAGTGGTGCCATTCGCATCATTCGAATACGAATTCTCTTTTGAAATGAATTATCCAGTCACACACAATTATTTTTTACGTCACAAAAATGTTATCGACGATGCAAATTATATTTTCAGGCACGAAGAAGCGCATACTATCCCAGGTCGCCACTTCGCAAGCGAGCAGGTGTATAAGCTTTTGAAATAGTTACATCAAAATATCTTCGATTGGTTTGATTTTTTCTGGAAGATTCGTCTCGCCGAGCATTTCTAACAATTCTATTTCTATATTACGACAAATCGCAGTTAGAGGCACGTCGTTGATACCATTCTCAAAAGGGTCTTCGCTGGTATCACCAACTTGCTCCATGGTGAGAAAAATCCATGAGATAAGCGTGCTGCATGGTATCACTAACCAGGTTAGTTCATGACTGTTTTTACCAAGTTCGTGAATCAAACTGAACGGCAATAAGCAAACAAATATCCAGACAAATACCGAACTAAAATGCGCATATTGCCTAGGAAATGGAAAGTTTTTGATACGCTCAGAAGCGCCCTGCATATCGACGCAATTAATCAATATTTTTTGTAATCGGTCGCATTCAAATTCAGGTAATATCTTGCTTTCTTCAAGCGCTGTGATATCACGTACTTGCAAGCGCATAATTTCGCTTGCTAAATTGCTTTTACCTTTTACTGATTCGCGATCCGCCTCGTTCAAAAGACGCTCAGTGTAGAAGTCAACCTTTTCTGTTTCAGCACCCGGGAGTCCATTCTTCTTCATAACCAGCTCGACTTCGCGCGGAACCCAACCAGGGCTCCATCTATTAGACACACTGCGAAGTTGAAGACGAAGAGTGTTGCACCAGGCTATCTGCCGTTCGAGCAGCGATCTGGTCATATTCTTTTCGAGCAGACTCGTAGATGAAACTAACATTCCAAACGAACGACAATTGTTTGTTATCGAACCCCAGATTTTACGGGCTTCCCAGAGACGTTCGTACGAACTGTTGTTTTTAAAACCAACATAAAAGGCAACTGCAGTACCAATCGTCCCAACGGGCAAGAATGGGATGCCGACCCACTTCCAATCAAGCATTTGATACATGAAGAATACTATGCTACTAAGCAAAATAAAGAAAGCAAGATGCTTTGCGCAAAACCATAAAATTACAGAAGCAGGTAAATTACGACGAATATACATAAATAAAAGCCTTAGTGCTTCTGCGAGCCCATAGCCAAAAGTTTGTCGATTAGCTTGCGCTCGACTTCTTCCAAACTTTCGCCTTTCTTTTCGTCACCGGCTTCTACTGCCGCCCAGCGCTCAAAGAATACTTTCTCAAGTTCATCTAGTATCGGCGCACAATCGCCATTGAGTGTTTTTCTCAGAACAAATTTGAGAACATCATTGAATAGTTTGTTTTTGTTGACCTGTAGCGTAAAATCGTCTTGATTATCTGAGCGTTGAGACATCTTATGCGACCTCTGGAAACTGCCGCATAATAACATATTTTAGGCGCAGGGCCAGGGATTCAAATAGATTTTCATCCGTTTCAATGTTTTCTCTACAGATTTCCAGGTATCTTGCCTGTATTTTTTAGCACTTTGCGCTGCACTACCAACTCCACAATATGTAACTCCCACCGCTCTTCCATATGGCCAGGCACTTGCAGGAATTTGACTCAAAACATTTCCCAGCTCAGCAGGTTGGGTCTCTTTAGAATTTTTTCCCCGATTCCAACTTACAACAATGTGAGAATCGTAAATAGTAATGAAAGGATTGTCTTTGCTCTCATTGAGCTTTGGCAATTTTTTCTGATCGAATGACAAAATCTCACTACTAAGAGCAGGCTCATTAGCAGATTTTGAAGCAAACACAAGAGTCGGCGCGAGCACCATATACAATATCAACAGCACGAAAGTGAGAATGCTTTTCTTATACATGTTCTTGACCTGTGATTTTTGAAATTTTTTTTGACTAGTGCTTTTCATTGTATAATTTTTTCAATAAATGATTCGGATCAAGTCAAAATTAAGCCTTCTAGCATGCCTGCTTCTTTTATCTGGAAGCAGCAAAAATAACGATCTTGGCATTTATCCCTGCGGGTTGGGCGATCAAGAAAGTATTGACCAGATTCTAATACGCTCCCAGAGGGACTTAAAAACTAACCCCAAAAATACCGATGCTCTTTTCGAGCGAAGCTACGCTTTATTTATCAACGGTCAAATAAATGAAGGACTCGTTCTTTGTCAGAAATTGTTAACTCTGGAAAATTCTTTTCGCAGTCTAGATTTGCATTATCGCATTTTAAAAAGACTAGGAGATTTCGAGAGCTCACTCAAAGATGTCTCGACGCTCATTTCAACAGAAAAAGAAGAGTCCTTTCTTCATACCTGTCTATTTTTAAAAGCGACCTTTTTATATCGGCTAAACCGAGTACAAGAGGCGCTTGAAGTCTGCGAAAAAGTCGAAAAGGACCTTAGCTCTGACCCCGAAGTTTTTCATTTAAAAGCACTTTGCTACAAGCAACTAAACAAAAAAGATAAAGAACTAGAGTCTTTAGAAAAAGCAATTTTGCTTGGCTCGTCCATAGGACAATATCGCTTGAGCCGCGCAGCTCTGCTTGGTCCAGACAAAGAACAGAATCTGCGCGATCTAAATGCGTTTTGCGAAATAAATACTAAGAATTCAAACAACCAAAATATTCGCCCAGAATATTTATTCTCTTTTTCTAAAGCAGCACAATTATTTTTGGATATGAACGAGCCGCAGAGAGCTCTTCAGTTGTGCCGCATGGGATTGGCACAAGGAGAAGAAAAATATGAAATATGGAAAACTCAAGCACAAGCACTAATAAAACTCAAGAAAATTCCAGAAGCCGAATCGGTAATCAAACAGGCTCAAACATGGCTCGACGAGCAAGATTCAAGAATAAAACTTGCAAAGCAGGCAGAACCATGAATAAGCTCAAACTTGCTCTCATTCTTCTCTCATTACCTTTGATCTTGGATTTATCAAGCTGCGGATCAACACAAGTTAGCGAGGCGCCAGATATAGACCTGGATAAAACATCACAAAGCGCTGCACTTAATGACAAAGCATCTAGTTATAAACTTCAAGGCGACCTTGAAAAAGCACTGAGCGAATACAAAACAATCGCCAAAAACACCGAATCCAACTCAGCTCTCATCACAGAAGGTAATACCTTGATGACGCTGGGAAGGTTTGAAGAGGCTCAACTGCCCTTAAAACAAGCCTGCGAACAAAATTTCTATAATACAAAATCATCTGCTTTATGCGATTACATTTTGTGCTTGACTGCTTTAAAAAAATACGAAGAATGTGCAAAAAATATAGAACGATCTAACGGTGTATTCGATCGTGACGGCGATTTTGTAGCTGCAAGGGCACTCACACTGCTGGAGCGAAACAGCGCCGAAGAAGCTCTACTTAGACTAGAGCAATATTGCAGACAGGCTGAACCGGAAGCACGGATTTATTATTTGCGCGCATTGATTTTGAAAAAACTAAAACGAGAGGATGAAGCCAAGCGCATCTTGAACATCGCCACCTTAATCTATCCCAATCCTATAATCATGAAATCAGGAAAAAGAATGTCACCAATTACGACACCACTTTATGCCGACTGTACAGAATTATTCATCAAACTAAACCGACCCGACCGCGCGGCTCAAACAGTTGCACTGGCTGATGTACTTGGCGAAAGAAGCGTGAGAATAACCATATTAGACGCAGAAGCTCGTGCGAAACTTAAAAGCACCCAGAGTCTCTCGAAAGCCGAAAGCCTGATTGCCACAGAAAAACAATTTTGGAACAATTTAAAATCGTCTATTCACTAGTTTTGCTTTCTGAGCTACTTTCTAAAGAGCTTTCAGAAGAGCTTTCTTTAAGCAAACGCTGAGCGTATTTTGCATAGATATAGGATGCACCAAGCAAGATAACACCAGCTATTATGAATGAAAGAATCCGTGCATCTGTGCGTGCAGTCGACAAATCTATAAACAACAACTTAAATGCAAGCATCGCAAAAACTATCAAGCCGGAAACTCGAAATGCCTTATCCGGGACCATAAAACCAGCTGACAAAAGGGCTATACCTTCAAGCGCGAACGCAAGAGTCAGCCACTCTCCAGGAACAAGCGCCCAGATAGCAAATGTGGCTACAATAGTTCCCATTGCATCGTAATAATGAGCAATTCTGCGCTCATTGCCAATTTGGTGTTCGACTGGGACTTTTCTGTAAGCAAATGCCATCAAATAAAGAATTATGGTAATCATCGCATCTTCGATTGCGTTCCATTTTCCAAGCTGAAGCATCATCACAAAGAACGTGTTTAAAAACCAGAGCGCTCCAAGAATACGCGTATATCTGTCGCGCAACAAATGCCCGACACCCACAAGCACCGCAGCCTCTCCAGCCCATCTGAGCGCAAGAAACTCCATGCCACTTCCAGCAATGTTCAATGTGTGCAACCAGGTAAAGATGGCACCAGTAGTGATGTAATACTTATATGCCGAACGCGCTTCGTCTTTGTTAGTGACTTTCTGTCTATGCGAGTAGATTGCCGCACCTAAGAAACCGAGCGATAACAATACCTGGGTAAATGTGTACGGAGCCTCAACCATGAACGAAACAAAGCCCATACACATGAAGCCCGCTCCAGCAGCCATACGTAAAACTCGTTCATTTAGTTTGTGTCCAAGCCAGACAAAAGTCGAGTATTCGAGCAACCAAACAATTAGCAGAGTCGCCAGCTGTTGCGCCTTAGAATTCTCAAATAACATTGTGGTGCCAATTATCGGTGCAGCCCATGAAAAGAAAAGAAATCCCAAAGCATAAAGTGTCTGACCGGATGGATGAACTTTGCCTTTATACTGACGATACATCTGAGCACAGGCACCATAAACAGTGGCTGCGACAAGAGCGTGCAGGAAAGGCTCGGAATACTGGAATGTCAGAAACTGTTTTTTGTCGGTAACACAAATCACACCGCAAGTACTTACAAAGCAGGCAAGCGAAAGTAGTGCGGCAAACCAGCGAATGGCAGGATTATTGTATTTAAGGCCCATATAGACCAGTATCGCAAGCTCGACCAGCCAGAACATGTTGAAAATTTCTTTGGCATGGCAAATCATCGGTACAGAAAGTGTCAACAAAGACAAGCCAAGAATCAAATGCATATTTGCAATTGAAACCAAATTACGTTTGTGCGCATACTGATAAGATGCAGTGTACAACGCGCCGGTGATAAGCGGCATCAAGTAGTTGAACTCGACATTGGCTTGAAGATAAGTCAAAATCTGAGTTCCCACAAAGGCATAACTCATGCCATTGAATCCAGTGGCAACCACAAGGCGTCCTTTTGTATCG
This sequence comes from uncultured Candidatus Obscuribacterales bacterium, assembly GCA_964519785.1. GTDB lineage: Bacteria > Cyanobacteriota > Vampirovibrionia > Obscuribacterales > Obscuribacteraceae > Aved-18. The sequence goes on from CAZFKB010000033.1 coordinate 18,156, forward strand.
TCGTTTTCTTCTTTCATCGCAAGAAGTCCAGCGTTACAAACTACCCAGAAAAGTGTTAGCGCGCCCAGTGTCTGAACTGCCCAGGGATTGCCCAGACCAGTTGCCGGCATTTTAGGAGAAATAATCAAGAAATAGGTTGCCCACCCGCAAATAGTTGTCCACATCAACAATTTGGGCCATTGCTTGAATACAGACAGAACATACGCGCCGCAAGCCAGCACCAGAAGCCAACCAATGCTTGCAACACTTATTTGTGAAAATGCAATAGTGACAAATGAAAGCGACACCGCAAAGGTTGCAACTGTTTGCGATTTTCTTTCACAAGCATGCCAGACAGCTCCCGCACAAAGTCCTGTCAGAATCAGCTCTTCGATAAATAAATTCGAAAGCATTTTGACATCAGGAATATGATAAGCAGCAAACACAGTAAAATACAGGATCGACCAGCCACCGCCAATTAAGCCAAGTCCCCAGTATTTGATTCTGTCAACGGCTTCAGAACTGTCTTGATCGCGTTTTCGCTCGAACCATTCACCGCCCGCTATCAAGGCGCCGCCAGCAAGAATGCCCATTGCAATTTTTATTGCAGCACCCCAGGTCTGAAATGAATAAACGATAAAGAGCGCTACGCCAATTACTAAGCTTGCGATCCCTAACCGATTTAGCCAGTACAAACCTATTCGAGATTCAAGCGAGTCTGGCTTTTCTGAATCGTCTTTCTTAGAGCCAGATACGACAATCAGATCTGCGACAGGTTCGTTAGTTACTTTTTCAAATGAAAGTTCTGTGGGCGCATTTGCTTTCACATCGAGCTGCTCATCCACAGGCTCTACAGAAGGAACCTCTAAGACTGGCATTTCCACCACAGGCACGCTCACGGGCTCAGGCACAACAGAGCGCGACATTTTCCGCGGCACAAAAGCTTCGGCTTCAGACTCCCACCCTGATTCAATTTCAAAGCGTTCTTCAAGCACTTGCTCAAGGTCGCTTACGCGCTTTGTAAGCGCCATTATCTGACGCTTCAATTCTTCGATTTCATTGGGCTTAGCGCGAGTCATATCAAACACTTGCCCGCGGAACTTTAAGCTGAAGCAATTGAACTTTTTATTGCCACACGACGTCTAATAATTTAGAGCCGCCGAATGCTTTTCTGGGGAGACAAGCATCGATGGCGCCGGCCTGCGCCGGTTAGAAACCTGATGCCGGGGCCATGCGCGTGATGTCGCCATCATCTCCTACTTCTTGATTCATGCTTTGGTCCTGGCGCCAGCGTTCCATCTTCTCTTTGTAATCGGCACTCTGCTTATTGTAGTTTTCAATCAGCTTCAACTTTTTGGCTCTGAATGCACAGACGTCGAAAATGTCCTTTTGTCTGTGTCTGCGTGCAGCCTCATAGACTTCGTGCAAATCGTCGATATTTTTGCAGTTATCAAGCGACTTCTTAAGCAAATATCTGGTGAGGTCTGCCATTTTGAAAGGCTCTATATTTCGCAAAATGGTCATTAGCTGATGAACGTCATTTTCATCGTCAATGAGCTCTTTGCAGGTTTTGCGAACAAGGTCTTGCATCCCCAATGCTGAGGCTTGCCTTGCAAAATCAATTGCTTCTGGGACTGTTTGCACCAAAGAATACTGCTTTTCCATGGCAAGGTGAGACAAATCTGAAAGCGAAACTTCCTGCGCTTTAAGGGCAAGGTCCTTTAAATCTTCGCGAGATTGAGCCGCTGCAATCATTGCTTGCATGGCATCACGCGTCGCTTCAAAACACTCGAACTTACGCCCTTTAAGCGCCACCAAAATTAAATCGTCCCGATTTTTACTTAACCGAAAAGCCTTCTCAACTGCTGCATGCCTTATGTCGGTGCAAAAACTGCCGTATTGTTCAGTAATATCGGCAAGAGCAAAACATTTTTGCACGTCGTTGCATTCTGCAAGAGCAGCCTCAAACAAAGGTCTTGCCTTCTCAGACTTTTTTGCTTTGGCGTACTTAACCGCTTTTTCAACATTTTTGCGCGTTTCATCAGAGAGCGGCGAGTAATACACCGTCTGATCCTTACAGTACACAGGCTGAACGCTCAAGCTTTGAGCGCTTGCGATAGAACAGAGTAAAACTAAGGCTAATAGACTGTTTTTGCTCATCAATCATTGTGTACCACAAATGTGCTTGCTTTGCTCACAGAAGATTAAAATCGCGATGACTGTGCAACTCATTTCTGTAACGAAACTGGTAAGCAATTCGGCAAACAAATTCTCAATTTACCTTGACAAGAGAAAGCGTAAATGACATCATTTTCTGCACATATTTTCTATCGAGGATTGTCTATGCGATTGGCAATTGCGGGTATTCTTGCACTTACAGCAATAGTAGGTTCAAGCACTATTTTTTCTAGCGCTCAAACAAAAACGCCGCATCAAGGTACTTTCGTTTACAACTTCGACAACAAGCTTGCTCACTGGAATAGCGCAAGTCACACATTTAAAGAAAATGGCTTTAAAGCTGGTGTCGATGTCTTAGCTGGTGTAGATGGCAAACCTGCAGCATTTATAAAATCAATTCGTCCAGACCAGGATGAAAACTCGTTTTACGTAAAATATTGGCAGAGTTTCAAGCCAGACAAATTCAAAGGAAAAAAAATTGAATTTTCAGGTTTTGTCAAAACCAAAGATCTGCAAGGCTCTGGCGGACTCTGGATGATGATAAACGAAGAAGCGATAGTAAACGCGTTCGATAATCTTTCTGCTCGACCGCTTGCCAAAAACACTGATTGGCAGAAAGTTTCTATTGTGCTCGACGTGCCAGACAAAGCTTCGAGCATCACTCTTGGACTTTATCTGCGCGGCAGCGGCGAAATCTGGATAAGTAAATTAAACATAGCTGAAGCTGCACCTGGAGCCAAGAGCACTGGTGTTGCATGGAACCAAAAACAATACTCAATCTTCAAAAACGAATTAAAAACAAGACCAGTCAATCTGGATTTTTCTGCACTCGCAATTGAGCGAGGACCGCTTCAAATCTTAAACTGGACATGCCATACACCAAGCGATTCGTACAAAGTTTATGTAGATCGTGATACTAAAATGAACGATAAAGTAAGTGCCTGTATTGAATCTAATAAAGATGATGCACCAAGCTTCGCGTCTTTATACCAGGATTTTAGCTCGCAAGACTATAGAGGTAAAAAGGTAAAATTTTCTGGATTTGTAAAAACAAAAAATGTTAGTGACTGGTCCGGAATCTGGATGCGCATAGATGATTCCACTCAGGTTCTGGCATTCGACAACATGGAAGACCGACCCATTTCCGGAACAAACGATTGGAAAAACTACACGGTAGTTCTAGAAGTCCCCCAAGAAAGTAAAAAAATCAAAGTGGGTGTTATGCAAGCTGGCAAAGGGACCTCCTGGTTTAACGATTGCAAATTCGAGCCGGTTGATGATTGTGTTGCAACCACAGGAAAAAAAATAGCAGTGCATGAACCTGTCAATGATCCGCTACCCGAAATTCCAATGCTAGAGTTGAAAAGCCGATGAAAAGTAATCGTCGAGTACATCCATTCTTGTTTTTCGTGACAACTAGCGCTTTTCTATTTGTACTTGGTGCATCAAGCGATTCTGACGATGATGCACGCTATCGACAGCGTTACGAATTGATGGACGCTGAAAAAACACTTCTTGCACAGGAACAAGACACATCTCGTCAGATATATCAACTAACTGCCGAAATAAACGATAAACAAAAAATTCTTCAATACGCTCATCAAAAGCTGAAAGACATCAAACGACAAATCATTTCGATCCAGATGAAATTGCTTCCCTGAGTCTTAATGAATCCCTTCTCGAAGCACCGTCTCGTAATACTTAAACGGAAAAACGGTCGCAATCGCTGGTCCTAAAGCTGGAATCATAATATTGGGAATGAGAACAACAAAAACATAAACAAGTAAAAAAATAGTGTTCCAGATTGAATGATTCTTTGGCAGAAAAAGAAGGATCAGACTTGCAAGAACAAATATCGCGAAAGACACAATAGCAATCAAGCGAAACACTGCATTGTTTAACAGTGGCACCAGATAACCCGGAGCAAAACAATACATCAAAAAGTACGCAGCAAATATAAGATGCGCTGAAATCAAAATCACTTTGATATTGCTTTTCAAATATTCAAAAACCAGCCAGAAAAAGATTCGCTGCCTTCTCTAACAATTAAAGCATATTTGGCGTGTCCGGATTTACAACCACTTCGGGTTTGAATACTGGCAATGCCAATTGAATCAGACGAGTTTTCTTCTTGGGTGGTGCCGGTTCGGGGACAGAAAAATCGAGTTCTTGCTGAACTGACTTACGCAAAGTGTCTCTGAAATCGTTTGCATTATTTTGCACTTTGACCATTTGAGTCATAAAGAGTGCAAGTGCTGGCTCAAGCGCAATTTCTTCCCTTTTGATAACGGGCTCATAAGCTTCGTTCAAAAACTCAAAGCCAGGAAGTAAGGGCAACGCAAAACAATCGTCTTCCTTTAAGATGCGAATTTTGTTGGTATCAAATCCTGATTGTTGCAAAAACATATGCAAACCGTCAGCGACTTCGTTCACTTTGATTTTTGAATCGAAATAAAGATAGACCTGCAAAACATTGCTGCATCCGGCACGAAAAGCGCGAGCTTTGACATTTAGTTTTTGCAGATGCCCCATAAGACTTGGAACAATCAAAGGCTCTAAATCCACGTCTTCCTGCAAAATTTCAATTACATAAAAGCGCTCTTTGATACCAAGGGCGAAGGCTCGGTACATTCCATCTTTGGTTGCCGAAATCGAGCTAATGACTTCTTCGTCAGTTACTTGGTAGTAGGGACTCATCGGACGCCAGTTCCCGTTCTCACGTTTTATCAACCCTGCTTGCCGGTAAGAAAACAGCTTCAGGAAAAAATTGAGTGGTAGCTCGATAAACTCTCCGGTCATGCTGACTGCGCCGGCGATATCATTGCTATTCGATGTATATAACTCGTCTATGTCTTTAGCCTCGTGGCACCAAATCCGGTGATGATTTGATGCCATCATAAGACTAATCGCTTGAGGTTTCAAGCTTTTATCAGGTCTTCAGACTGGGTAGTTCACTGGTTAGACTAACTGTTGGCACTTGGCGCTTTGAGAAATTTTGACACCAAAATAGTCGGCGACGTCGTTCCAATCTTTCATACGCGGATTGTAATCAACAAAACGATTGTGGGGAGCGTCAAATAATAAACCTTTACCAACAAAGCGTTTGAAGTGGCGGACATTGTCGTCAATTAAATAATCTGCGTTGACGATTGATTTGTCACCGCAAAAAACGAAATTCATCGAGTCTATAAAAGGAACGTGTTTCAAAAGCCATTTATATTTTCCGTTAAATGAATTCGGAACTTCCATTGCAGCAGTGGTGATGAATAGTTCGTGCTCCTTAGACAAAGCCTCAAGGGTTTCGATAGCACCAGGAAATACTTCTAGGTCGTCGAAAAATGTCTCGTGCTGAACGATTTCAATTACTTTCAGCTTTTCTTCAGGCGCGACGTATTGAGGCAGAGACATGCCTACGAGATCCTCGACATTTGTCTTCTTATTGAAGTGTTGATCGTAAAGATTAACGTGTTTGGATAAGGCGTCTGTAATGACTTCGTCCATGTCTATCGCAATTCTGCTCATAAATGCCTCCGATATCTGCGCATTTGTTGTATAATCATGCACAATTCGGCACAAAAACGCAAGCAGTTGTAAAGGCAAAACAGATTAAATGTTCACAGAAGAGCGCAGACAGCGCATTTTGAATCATCTTCACACTAAACGTAAAGCATCCTCGGCTGAGCTTGCCCACGAATTGAGCGTGTCGGAGGATACCATTCGTCGCGATCTCAAAGACCTTGCCGAAAACGGCTTGCTCAAAAAAGTCCATGGCGGAGCAATGGCCATAAGCCCTGTACCTTATGAATATTCGGCTCGTGTCGATCTCAATTTAGAAGGCAAACGTCGAATTGCAGCCGAAGCAGCTAAGCTTATCAAAGATGGAATGCTTGTTTTTGTCGATGGAGGCACAACAGTTGGGCTCATTGGCGAATATCTGCCCTCTGGATTGCAGGCTACTTTTGTCACTCACAGCGCCGCAAACGCTATTGCCTTCTCTAATTGCCGTAGCTCCAAAACAATTTTGCTTGGCGGCATAATGGTCCCCGAATTACTTATAAATGAAGGGGCTGAGGTGCTCGAAGCAATCAAGCGCTTTCATGCCGATTTGACCTTAATAAGCGTGCAGGGGCTGGACAAAGAAAATGGCGCGACTGTTGGACATTATCAGGATGGATTGGTTAAGAAAGCTTTTGTTGAACGCTCGTCCGAATTAGCGGTTCTGGCAGGAAAAGAAAAGCTCGGCTTTTCTTTGCATTTCAAAGTTTGCGATATAAGTGAATTAGATTATTTGGTTACAGACGAAGAACAACGAAATTTGAAAAAACTGACTAATTGCGGTTTTCAAATAATAAATGTTTAGAAGTTAAAATTCGACTGAAATCTCGGTGCCTTGGTATTCAGGCTGTCCTGACCTAATCTTGACGTGTGCATTATGTGCAATAGCCACTTCTTTGACTATAGCAAGTCCCAGACCGCTGCCATTGCCATTGGTGCCAAGAATTCTATAGAAGCGCTCAAAAACCTTCTCTTGCTCGCAATGCGGAATTCCTACCCCAGTGTCCGAAACAGACAATATAGTTTTTTTTCCCTGTTTGACCCTGACTGTAATTGAGCCACCCTCAGGGGTGTAGAAAATTGCATTTTCTATTAGATTAGAAACCAGGTGTCTAAGCCCCGCCTGTTCACCATTAATCAAGACAGGCGAATCGGCTCCCTCATAAGTCAGTTTCAATCCGCGACGTATTGCTTGGTCTACAAGCTCCGATACTACATCTGATACCAAAAAATTCAAGTCTAGTTGAGTTGCCAAAGCCAGCTTGTTGCGTTCGCCAACATCTGTCCGAGCAAGAGCCAATAACTGATTGACCATTCGAGAAGCTCTGTCTATGCCCTGGTCGAGTTCATAAACGACGTGTTTCAATTCACCTGGTTCGGTCATTTCACTACCGATGCTCGAATAAGTTTTTAGTCCCGCCAAAGGCGTTCTTAACTGATGCGCTGCACTTGCGACAAATCGCTGTTGTGCTTTCAATTCTTCGCTTGAGCGCTCAAACAGAGAGTTTATAGCTTTGACCAATGGATAAACTTCCTCGGGCGCACTTTCAGCTGCAAGTGGACTCAAGTCAGCTTGAGAGCGCTTAGCCAACTGTCCTTGCAAGTCTTTTAGGGGATTTAGAATTTTAACCACGCCATACCAGACAGCAGACAATCCGAGAATCATTGCTATAAGTTGAGGCACAGCGACACTCAACAACATTTTCTTTTGAAATTCACGTCTTGAATTCATGGTTTCAGCAACTTGAACTATTACTGATTTTCGAAATTCGCTCGAAGCTTCACTTGGAACTGGAACCTTCAGCTCGACAATTCGCACTGTCTCACCCGCAATGGTGCCGGTGCTTATTTGCGGCTTATCCTCTTCCAGATGCGCGGCGGGCGGCGGCAAGTTTTTGTCACCAGAAATAACTCCGCGAGATTCGTCAATAACGCTAAAATAAAATTTGTCGCTATCATCCTTTTTCAAGATTGCTTGCGCAGAGGCGGGCAAATCTATTACCACTTTTTCGCCCTGAGCCCGCATACGTCCAACCACAGAATCAGCAGAGTTGACTAAATCCCAATCAAAATATTGTTCTGAAAAGTTTTGAACCAGATAGAAACTTATTACAGTACTTGCAATTGCCACACACCCAAGAAGAGGCACGAATAGAAACAAAAGTTGTTTTCTGATTGCCTTCTTTTTCACGATTGTTTTGGTTCCAGAATATAGCCAAAACCGCGCACTGTATTGATATTCACATCAGTGGCTTCGAGCTTTTTGCGTAATCGGTGAACAACAATTTCGACAGCATTTTCACTTGATTCTAAAAGCCAATCTGGAATTTGATCCATCAATTGTCTTTTGCTGACCACTTTTCCTGCTTTAGTCATAAGGGTCTTCAAGACAACGACTTCTTTTGGAGTAAGCTCCATCGACTCAGCTGGAAGCTGCAATTGTCCATTGTTCGTATCTAACGACAACGAAGCAAATTTTATTTGCGTACTGTTCTTAAAATTGCTCTTGCGCAAAGCAGCTCTGAGTCTGGCTTCCAACTCACCAAAGTCAAAAGGCTTGACCAGATAATCGCTTGCGCCTTTATCTAATCCTCTAATTTTATCTTCAACACGGTCTCGTGCGGTAATGATTATGACTGGCAGTTCCTCATTTTGCTTTCGAAGCTCGTCGAGTATCTCGATTCCATCTATTACTGGTAATCCAAGATCGAGTAACACCGCGTCATAACGTTCGCCAAAAAGCGATTGCAGAGCCTGCAAGCCTGTCTTAGCCAAATCTACAAGATACTTCTTTCGCTCCAAAGCCAGGACCAGCGCCGAAGCAAGATAATCGTCGTCTTCTACGAGCAATATTCGAGTCATAAAAAAATTATATCCGCCTTCTAGAATCCAAGTGCCCAATGAAAGCAAACTGCAAGATTCTCAAATAAGAATAAATCAGGCGACCCTAACTGTATCGACTCTCCTACTAGTACAGTCAAAGCTCACATGAAACACGCTATAGGGTTGCCGTTACTACATTTCAGGGGGACACATGCTTAAATTACTGGTCGTTTTCATTTTCATTGTTGGGTTTGTTGGCGCATGTTCTGGCGCTAAAACAGAAGAATCTTCAAGCTCTACCACACAAGAAACAGTGGAGAAACAAACAAGTTCTGAGGAAACGGCTGCTGATGCTGAAGAGGCCGATGAGACCGAAGAAGTAAAAGAAGTAAAAACAGTAAGCAAGAAAGAAACAAAAACAAGTAAAGACAAGAAATCTAAGTCTTCCAAGCCCGAACCGAAGAAAAAATAAGAAATGTGCACCATATCTGATACCGATCGCAGGTACCTTGAAGCGTTGTCAACCACCAAAAGTATTACCATTAGCCTACTTCGATAGAACTAAGTCGCTCGATGTAAGACAAAGCCCGTACAGACCAATTCCGTGATATTGCCTATATTGGGATTGTAGGCACTTTTCATAGAAGGCTATTGAAGGCTCTGTGAACAATCAATTCCTACCGAGACGAAGGACTCGCAAGGGTTCTTTTCTCGGTGCTAAGGGCATCACGGCAATTGAATTAGCAGCAGTGGTATCAATTCTAATTGTTATCTGCGCTCTGACATTCAATATATGTATCCTCATTTTCTCTGCCGACATGTGCGACCGCGCTTGCCGCGATTGCGCTCGTTCTGCAGGTATGATGTCGACACCGACAGATGCTAAAAATGCGATGAATGCTTCGTTGATACACCACCAGACCAATGCTCCTGGTTGGGTGATAACTTCGTTCACCGCTGAATTGCTTGTTTTCGAAGACTTTATTCGACACAACCCAGCTCTACCAATGCCGTCAGGTGTTCAAACGACCACAACGACTGGTAGCTCAGGCTCTGGAACTGGAGGCGTTCCGCTTGCAAACACTGGTTCTCCGGGTCCGTTTGTAATGGTCAGGACAAATCTTACTTCGCGCATTCCTGCGCCGATCTTTTTCTTTGGAGCTCATTTCCAAGGAAACAACGGCAATTTGATGAACTTCCAGAGTATGTATACGTTCCCTATTACTAACACTCTGGGACCGGTAGTGGTGGCTAATACCACTGGCGATCCAATTCTAGGAAATGTAAACACAGTGACTGGTCCACTTGGTCCTGCTGGTCCACTTGGTCCAGGAGGTCCAAGCGGTCCCGGCGGTCCTAGCGGTCCTGGTGGACCTGGCGGTCCCGGCGGTCCTAGTGGTCCTGGTGGTCCTCTTGGTCCGGGTGGACCTGGCGGTCCTGGTGGTCCTAAAGGTCCCGGTGGTCCTGGTGGTCCTAAAGGTCCTGGCGGTCCTGCTGGTCCTGCTGGTCCGGGTGGTCCTGCTGGCCCTGGCGGTCCCGCTGGTCCTGCTGGTCCGGGTGGTCCGGGTGGTCCTAAAGGTCCGGGTGGTCCGGGTGGTCCTAAAGGTCCTGGTGGTCCTGCTGGTCCGGGTGGTCCTGCTGGTCCTGGTGGTCCTGCCGGTCCTGGTGGTCCTGCTGGTCCGGGTGGTCCTGCCGGTCCTGCTGGTCCGGGTGGTCCTGCGGGTCCCGGCGGTCCTGCTGGTCCTGGTGGTCCTAAAGGTCCAAAAGGCCCAGGTGGTCCTGGCGGTCCTAAAGGTCCTGGTGGTCCTGCTGGTCCTGGTGGTCCTGGCGGTCCTGCTGGTCCTGGCGGTCCTGCCGGTCCTGGTGGTCCTGCTGGCCCTGGCGGTCCTGCCGGTCCTGGTGGTCCTGCCGGTCCTGGTGGTCCTGCTGGTC
>CAZFKB010000034.1:0-28455 GCA_964519785.1 uncultured Candidatus Obscuribacterales bacterium
AAGAATTACCAAATTTATAGACGAGTATGGTGGTGTGCCAGCCATTCAGCTAGCGCACGCAGGAAGAAAGGCGAGCACTTACAGACCCTGGGAGAAAGAGAAAGGCGCTGTGCCAGAATTAAAAGGCGGTTGGCAGCCGGTCGGTCCAAGTGCGATTGCATTCGATTCGGATTATGCGATGCCAAAAGAACTTACAATTGAAGAAATAGAAAGAATAAAACAAAGTTTTCTTGATGCCACCACGCGCAGTCTCAAAGCTGGATACAAGTGGCTCGAACTTCACGCCGCTCATGGTTATTTATGTCACAGTTTCCATTCGCCGCTTTCGAACCAAAGAAAAGACAAATATGGTGGTTCGCTCGAGAATCGAATCAGATTGACTCTTGAAACAGCAGAAGCAATGCGCGCACTTTGGCCGCAAGAATATCCAATGAGTGTGCGTTTGTCGTGTACCGACTGGTATGAAGGGGGCTGGACTTTAGAAGAATCTATTGTGCTTGCCAAAAAGCTGAAAGACCTGAAAATAGATGTAATTGATTGCAGCTCTGGGGCTGGAACACCACTTGCAAAAATTCCAGTAGGTGCTAGCTATCAGGTGCCATTTGCCGAAGCTATCAAAAAGCAAGCAGAAATCATGACTGCGGCAGTGGGCATGATTACAGAGCCGATGCAAGCCGACTCCATAATCAGAATGGGACAAGCCGATATTATACTGCTTGCTCGTGAATCACTTCGTGACCCTTACTGGGCAGTCAATGCATCGCGGGTGGTGCATCAGAATGACAAAATAAAATTGCCTGATCCTTATCAGTATGCTGCGTATCCTAGAGGTTAGGAAATTCAACCAATCTATTTTTTAGTGATTGGTCCAGCCTGAATAGTGTAATCCATATAACCATCGCGGAAATTAGCGCCGGCGTTGTCGTCGCGTAGCGTGAAATTCACCTGGTAAGCGTCACCAGGTTTGAAAGTTATTTTGTATTCTTTGCTTGGGCTGAAACTAAGATGATGGTCGAAAAAGAAAGAATGGATGTCTATATTTGATTCGCCTTGACCACCTTGCAATGTATATGCACCAGCCGTTATCAGCGCGTCGAAGGAACCATTTTTATTTGCATGAATTTTCACTTGTTCCAGGTCAGGATCTTGAGATTTGAGATAGATAGGAAGCATTCGGCTGAAAAATTCTTCTCTGGCTTTTGGCGGTAACTTCAAGCGTGAGTCGAAAGCTGGAACTGTGATGGTCCCAAAAATGCGAGCTGACTTAGTGTTCTGAGAAGCATTTACCAGTTTGAATTTTTCGCTGCGAGCAATGATATCACCAGTAATGGCTCTAGCTTGGGTCTGTCCATGGTTTCCTTTTGTGATTAAAAGAGAATATTCTCCTGTTGGTATCAATTCACCATTCCAGACACGATCTAATTTAATGCCCCAGATGGCATTTTCTGGAAATTCAACTCTATTGAGATCGTTTCCGCATCTCAGTCCGCCCTGGACGTAAACCAGTCGGGCAGATCCTTCGTTATCGACTAAATAGTAATTGGCATAGCTTTTTTCGCCAGCAGTTGCAGGAGAAGGATTGACTGGTATATAGGTCCCTATCTTATAGGTGTCTCCAGCTTTTGGGTATATCAATCCGTATTTTTTTCCAGATGAAATGCTTACTGTAATTGACTTGCCTTCGGCTTTTTTGCCCGAAAAGATGGGAGTTATCGTATGATACATTCCTTGAGCAGTGCAGCATTCTTTAGGCACTACAATTAACACTAGTAGCAAGGTGGAAGCAAACATCCAGAAGTCTTTTTTCATGATTATTGTCCTGGTTTGATTTTAAAAATTTTGCCTGTGATGCGCTGCTGCAAAGTATTCAAACGAACAGAGTTTTCTCGCACTTTGTTAATTAACTCGCTAGTATTGTCCTGCGTATATGTAGAAATACAGCTAGAGCAAAGTTGTACGAGTTCGTCTATTTCGATTTGACATGCTTGAAACAGCGCTTCGCCATATCGGGTTTCCAGACGCGTCAGCGTATTATATTGATTGATGAAAAGGTTTAATTGATTTTGGACTTCGATCTTGATTTCGTCAGGCAATGATGCGCCACAAACAGATTTGAGTCTGTTTATTTGTGATTTGAATCGATTCAAAACCGGCTCCATCATAAATGTAGTATCCCATAACTGGCAGGTTAAAATGTAACAATGGATAATTTGCCAATCAATGATGTTATTCCCGATATTGTTTCGCACCTCTCGCAAAATGGCGCTGTCATCGTTGTGGCCGAGCCGGGCGCCGGTAAAACTACTCGCGTTCCTCCCGCTCTTCTGGAAATGGCATCGAGTTCTGCTACTTCGGGGCAGATAGTTTTGCTTCAGCCAAGGCGTATTGCGGCGCGTGCAGCAGCTTCTCATATTTCTAACGAACTGGAAACAAAACTTGGTGAGGAAGTTGGGTTTCAAGTAAGGCATGAGTCCCGCTCGTCTAATAAGACCAAGATTCTAGTATGCACAGAGGGGATTTTTTTGCGCAAATTGCAAGAAGACCCAACACTGAGTCAAGTGTCTATTGTGATTTTCGATGAATTTCACGAGCGAAATCTTGATAGTGATCTGTGTCTTGCGCTTGTGCGTCAGGTCCAAAAGGAATTGAAGCCTGAACTCAAAATAGTTGTTATGTCGGCGACTTTAGAAACAAAGTCTGTTAGCAAGTTTTTGAACGATTGTCCTATTGTAAAATCGGCGGGACGTAATTATCCAGTTGATATAGAGTATCTAAATAATGAAAATCAGTCGAGTTTAGAGAATCGAGTTGCAAACGGTGTCAAACGTTGCATCAATGATTCTAAAGGTCATATCCTTGCTTTTTTACCTGGCGTACGAGAAATAAAAAAGACACAGGAATTACTTGCGTTTTTTGCTGAAGACCAAGACGTGCTGTTAGTGCCTCTTTATGGCGAAATGTCATTGGAAGAGCAAAATAGAGCATTGCAAGAAACTGAAAAACGCAAAATAGTACTTGCCACAAATGTGGCTGAAACGTCGCTCACCATAAATGGTATCACTGCCGTTGTTGATAGTGGTTTGGCGCGTGTGAACAGGTTGGACCCACGTTTGGGTATAAACTCCCTCTTGTTGGAGCGTATTTCCAAAGCATCGGCTGAGCAGAGAGCGGGTCGTGCTGGTCGTACCCAAGAAGGAATGTGTCTCAGGCTCTGGAGCGAACGTGAGCATAAATTGATGGTTGATTTCAATACTCCCGAAATCGACCGTGTCGAATTATCTTCTTGTGTCTTGCAATTGTTGAACTGGGGCGAAACTGATCTTGATAATTTCGCGTGGTACAGTAAACCGTCTGCAAATAGTTTGAAGCGAGCAATAAATTTACTAGAGCAAATTGATGCCACCGCAAATGGAGTTTTGACTAAAGAAGGACGTTTGATGGCTGGTTTGCCTCTTCCGCCAAGACTTGCCAGACTGCTTATAGAAGGTGCTCGTTTGGGATATGGGAAGGCTGCTTCGCTTTGTGCTGCCTTGCTATCTAACAAAGATCCGATTAAACGCGCAGAACAAGATTTGTTCGGTTTTGGAAAGAGACAAAAATCTAAATCTGATGTACTCGACAGAGTTTTTATGCTCGAGCAGTATCGAGAATCTGGAATCAAGGATTCGCATTTGGGTGAGTTATCGATTGGGCTTAGTAAGCAGATTCTTTCTGATGCCGACCAGTTATATCGCCTTGCAAAGCCAATCGAAAAAGACTTGTTTGCATCTAACAAAATAGATGAAGACGAGGCGTTGATGCGTTCTTTGCTTTTAGCTTATGGAGACAGAATTTGTCGCCGGCGCGAATCGGGTAAGAACACTGCTCTCATGCATGGTGGCAGGGGCGTCAAGCTAAGTGATGAAAGCGGCGTTACAGATGCAGAATTTTTTGTGGCAGTAGAATTGGTCGAAACTGGAAAGTCTGATACATTGGTGAGGCAGGCATCAGCGATTGAGCCATCCTGGCTAGCTCAAAATCATATTGTTTCAAGCACAGAAATTCGATTTGACTCCGAGCGACTGAAAGTGGTGGCATCAAAGCGCATGAAATTTTTCGATTTAATTATCGAAGAGTCAGTCGTTTCGATTCCACCTGATCAAGACACTGGAGCAATACTTGCGCAAGGTTTACGCGCACAAAAAATCGATATTAGTGTTCTGGTCGATGATGATTCTAAGCAGTTATTGGCTCGGATCGACTGTTTGAGTAAAGCAATGCCTGAGCTTGATTTGCCTTCATTACCAGAACAGCCGTGGCTTGAATTTTTAGAGGAATGGTGCAGTGGTCTTACAAGCTTAGATGAACTGAAAGCGCGTCCATTGTCGTCAATAATTTCTGGGCGACTGACTTACGACCAAATGACTAAGCTCGACAAAGAAGCACCCGAGAAGTTCTTGGTTCCAAGTGGAAGCAACATAAAACTCTTTTATGAGATTGATAAGCCACCTGTTTTAGCAGCTCGTATACAAGAACTATTTGGTATGAAGGAAACACCCAATATAGCGCAAGGGCGTGTTGCTCTTCTTATTCATTTGCTCGCTCCAAATTTCAGAGTTCAGCAAATCACTACTGATTTAGCTAGTTTTTGGAAGAATACTTATGCTCAGGTTCGCAAAGATTTAAAAGCGCGTTATCCAAAACATTCATGGCCAGAAGATCCGTTGGTGGCGCAAGCTATGCGCGGCGCTAAGCGTAACGTGACATGATCTTTAATAATCCCATTTTCTGAAATTTGCAATGCCAGTGTTGATCTTTTTTCGGTTTTCTTGGGAGTCGGCTACTATACCGACACTTCCTTTGTATGGTGCGTAGCGATTATTTCCAAACATACAAAGACTGAGAATCCATTTTGAATGTGGTTTGGGCATCATTTTTGGATTGAATTTCCATTCTGTATTTTTTTTGAAATCGAACGTTTTTGATTCTTCAAGGTTGAAATACATTTCGAATTCCTGTCCTTGAGATGGTATCGGGATAAATTCGGATTTTTTTGAAATGTTTAAAACCTCTAAAGCTCGAAACTTAGCGATTGGAGGATTGTCATAGTCTATTAAGTAATTGTAGTCATAACCAAGATACTCTGCTACCACTATCGGATACGCACTCATACATTGATAATCAGAGGTCTCTTTTTCTATCTTTATTGCATTCTCAAAAGCTCGGTTTTGCTCATCGGGAGGCAGCGATTTTATTTCCAGCGACTTTTGGAATCTTTTGGCACTCATCGGATAATCAATTTTTGTCCGCTCAAGTGTGTTAGCAAGTTTTATGACTTCTCTCATTTGCTCTGGCGTTGCCACCATATATCTTTTGCTGAATGAATCTATCCAGGGCCATTTTTCAGCGCTGGAATAGAATTTATTTTGCCCATTGATTAGACTTGCCTCCTTGAGACTATAGTGTTCGAATCGGCTTAATTTTTCATTGGCTGTTTTAAACTCATTTGTTAATACGGCACTATTAGCTTCGTTCAAGGTCTGAGTCAACAAGTCAAATCTTATTTCTTCCATCTCAAGTCGTTTATGTTCAAATTGTGGATTTGATGCTTTATTTAAAATCAAGCACTCTAATACAGCTGCATTTAAAGCGTGATCTAGCTCATTACTTTCAACCAATTCTTTCTTATATCGATCGAGTAAAGCTAAATCAATCTGTTTGGTTGACTTAAATACAGTTTGCATCTGGTGCAATGTCTGAATCGCTTTTTGATTTTTAGGCTCTGTTCGATAAACGTAGAAGTACGCATCTCTTATTTCATTGGGTGCTGAATATCCAAGGTATGGTTCGCACTCATCTTCATTTGGAGCATATTTGCTAGGAGAGGTAACTATTTTTTGTATGTTCGAACATCCTGAAATGCTGACTAAAGAAAGTAGGAAAGCACAACATATTGAAGCCGTATGGATGAGCTTTTTCAATCGCTTGCGAATTGGTTTTAGAATTGGAGGACAGTTATCGGTCTTGATTTTCCCGTCTGGTCGAACATAGTATTTGATGCAAATACCTTCAGTTGCGTTAGATTGCAGCAGTTTCTCTGCTTCATATCTGCTCAAATCAGAAATATCATAAACATTTTTGGAGCATTGATTGCAAAAGCGTTTGCGCTCGTCTCCAGTCATGGACTCCCATTTCACAGGACACGGAAAGGCTAAAATTAAATTGTCTAATGGATTCTCAATCTTCTCCATTTTTTGACTCTACCATAGTTTCAGAGTCAACGCCGGGTTCTTCATCTTGAAGTGAGATTGATTTTTTAATTGCCCAATTAGGTTCCAGCTTGATATATGCGGCTCTTGCGGTCGATTTTTTGAAATCTATGCTTTTCAGATCGTCTGTATTAGTGACGAATTCGCAATTCTTGTCTGTTTGAGAATAGAGAATATGTTTGTCTATCACAATGAACTTGCCTGCAGGCGCGTTGTCATCTTTATACTCTTCGAAAATGAAGAATTTAATTCCTCGACTGCCGCGTGTTTTTTGGTTTTTGTGATTTGTATTTTGGGATTCAATTGGATGTTCGGTGAGCTGGTCATCGCATTGGAATTCGAAATCTTGAATTTTGCAGTCTTTCATGAGTGCTAAATACTTGAAAAACCTTTCTCTTGAAATAACCTTATCTGGAGGAAATTCACCCAGTATGTATGGGAACAAAACCATGCTGCAATCATTGTGGAAGATCCAGCTTTTACGAAAAGAGCTCAACTTGTCTTCCTGAGCCATTTTTGCTAATTCATGAAATGACTCTTTATGTTTGGCGAATAAGTCTTTCAGTTTCTGGTCATCAGGACAAGTTGTGAAATAGGGTGTTTCCACTTCAAATGCGCTTTGAAAATAAGAAACTTTGGAAGAAAAGTCTTTAATTCCTACACAAATGGCTGCAAAAACTAAACCACCAAGCACTATCGTGCTGATGACGCTAGTAATAATTACTGTTCGTTTTTTCAATCAGCCTCTGAGTAAGAATGACGCTATGCACAACATTATTCCCTCTTGCTACCTTGATATAATCTACTGATTGTGATTAACGATTTAAAGTTGAAATCTTTGTTTTGGGCAAAAAAGTTCGTATTTGCGATGCTTTTGGCGACTTGTCTTTTTTGTGTCAACTGCTTGATGCCTGCACACTGTCAAGATGAGTCCGGCTTTGAATTTTTTCCCTGGGAATCCTGTTTGCTTTTAAACATTGAAAAAATTGAACAAATTGGCAATGACCGCGTTTGCTACGCGATCATCGAAGACGTCTTACGAGGCAACTATTTAAAACGTAAACCGATATCGGTTTACGTTTCTGAAGGGGAGGGTAAAAGCCGGCCAGAAAGCCGTTTCGAGCCGGGAAATATAGTTTTAGTCGCTTTCAATAGTTTGCCTCCAAACCGCTTTAGAAAGCATCTGAAAATTTATAACGAATATTTCCCGTTTGCCTCAAAAGAGCAAAACCAGAGAGAAATAGACAAGCTCAAAGTACGCTTGGCGAATTCCAGCTTTCCGTTCAGGGCTTGTGTAGATGTAACTATCACAAAACACAAGTTTGTCAAAAAGGGTTGTGAGGCTTGTCATCCTGGACGTATAGATATTGAAGCCATTGTTAATGAAGTGTACTTGCCTGACAGATTAAACAAGGTTGAGACAACTGCTGTTTCGAATGAGAAAACTGTCCCAAAGACTTTTCACGCCAATTTGAAAAAAGGACAAAAGCTAAAAGCGTTTTTCTACGAAGATTTTGCAAGACCAATCAAAAAAGGACAGAGATATATTTGGAAGTTCAATCCGGTTTATCACGATGAAAAAGATCCTGAGCGTATTTTCTTGGGATTAAATGGTGGCACATTTAGTGCCTTCAGTGATTTCAGCGATGCTCAAATTCAAGAATTGAAAGTGCTTGGTCCGCGATTCGAAAAATATCTTGAAGAGGTGCAAAAACGCATGCAGAAAGATATGGAAACAAGCTGGAGCAAAGAACAAATAAGCACATATACAAGTAAATCCGAACTTAGATATATCCCTCGGACACCAGGTGTTGTAGTTAGCGAAGGAAATGTGCTTTGTGGACAGTTGTTCAAAGAGCAAGAATCACAACTGGGCAAAGTAATCTGGTTTTCTGGTTTGCAAGAAGGCAGACCTTCGAGCGAATTCCAATTGCAGGTTCATAAAGGAGGCGCAGACTTTTGGATACTAGATTCGGGTTATTTCAGCAATATACATCAAGTGGCTCAGTCCCAATTCTGGCAAAAATATTTCAAAGACTTGTTAACCAAATGTGGTATCACATATACACGTGTCAATAATCTCCGGGATGACAAAGAACTCCAACCAGGACGCAATAATATTGAATTACAAGTGGATGAGAACCAAAGAATAATCGGCATCAAATGCCAATTGCAGAATGACAAAACACTTGCAGCAAAAGTTGGCGCCGACATGAGTTTATCGCAATTTGAAATAGACAATGTAAAGTCTACTATCTGGCAAAATGCTTACGAAAACAGAATAGACAATATGAGCAAAGTCTGGCAGGAAACTTTGAAATACGAAAAATGGTAGCTTAGGTCAGGTTACGAGGTGGTCTCTTAAACGCTGGCAACCTGCTTGCCTGGTTGAATTGAAAGACATTGTCGTTATTGTCATTTGGTTTGGCTTTCATTTGATTTTCGATGGGCGAAAAATCATCGCAACAAATTTCTTCTAACGATTCAGTGGGCAATTCGCTTCCATATTGTTCGACGAATTGCATTGGATTTATCTCGGGCTGGAATTTATATACTGGCTCGTCATTGGCTTGTTGAGCACTAACTGGATTTAGCTTTACCTCGTCGGGAAGTGGTGGCAGCATTGGAGTAGCATAATTCACAGTCCAATCAGTCTCTATGTCTTGAGAAATAGGAGGTGTGTAAATTGGTACTTTGTTTTTGTCTGCAATATTAGTAGATGCCCAAGTTGTTTGCTGTGGCTGTGGCTGCACACGAGTGGGAATATCCATGTGATTGAGACTTTGGGATCTAATTCCATCGATACCTGCATAAGGGTCATAACGTCCTTGCTGTAATTCGTTAATCAGCTTGTGCGCAGGCAAATTGGTATAACTTTGGCGGACCCCGTACCAGCGGGTCTTGCCATCGGTCTCATTAGGCGCTCCAGAAAGGCGCCTGGTCGATAACATGTCATTTTCTGTGGTGCGCGGTTTGCGCTCAGGAACCTGAAGTTCTTCCTGGGTTTTCGGTTTACCAGAAAACCAGGGATTTGATGACCCCGTGTTGTTATTCATTGGTTTTTCCCAGATTCATACGCCTGGCGCTATGATAGGACCAAGCAAGGGGGTAGTCAAGCTAATTTAACTTAGAGTAGGTTCCAAGGAAACTAAAGTAACTCAGGAAACTGGAAAGCCCCGGTCGCGCATTAAAGCATTGGTGTCGACATTGCGTCCGCGGAAGTTCTTGAATGCAACATCAGGCGCGACTGAATTTCCGACACTAAAGATAGTGTCACGGAAACGGTCGCAGGTCTTGCGGTCATAGAGTCCACCTGCTTCATGAAACGCTTCGGTTGCATCAGCGGACATGGTATCTGCCCAGATGTAGACATAATAACCAGCCGAGTAGCCATCATCAGAGAAGATGTGTCCAAACTGAGTGGGGCGGTGACGCATCACAATCTCTGTTGGACAGCCGATTTCGCTCATGGTCTTTTTCTCAAAGTCTCCAGCGTCAATATTAGAATCTGGTGTTGATGCAAGGTGAATCTTCATATCGTAAAGAGCAGAAGCCAGATATTCGACAGTGATAAATCCTTGATTGAATGTTTTAGCCTTGCGAATTTTTTCAATCAATTCATCAGGCATTGGCTCACCAGTTTTGTGGTGGAGAGCGAATTTTTTCAATACTTCATTAGTCATAAGCCAGCGTTCGTTGACTTGAGAAGGGAACTCGACGAAATCACGCTTCACCGCAGTACCTGCAAGGCTTGGATAAGTGACGTTAGACTGAAGTCCATGCAGCGCATGTCCAAATTCATGGAACATAGTGTTGGCGTCGTCCCATGAAATGAGGGTCGGTTCGCCAGCTTTGCCTTTTACGAAGTTTGAGTTATTTGAGACAATCGGCGTTACGTCGTTTTTGAAACGCTCCTGTGTGCGATATTCGTTCATCCAGGCTCCTGAGCGTTTGCCTTCGCGAGCGTAAGGGTCGAAATACCACATGCCAATTTGTTTTCCGTTTCGCATTACTGCATAGACAGTAACGTCTGGGTGAACGACCGGAAGTCCCTCGATTTTTTTCATCTGTAAGCCAAAAACCTGGTCGGCAGCCCAGAACATGCCTTCTAGAATTTTATCGAGCTGCAGATATTCTTTGACTACATTTTGGTCTATGTCATATTTTTCATTACGCACTTTTTCTGCGTAGAATCGATAGTCCCAAGGCTCTATTTTGATTTTGGCGCCCTCTTTATCGGCGATTGCTTGCATGTCGGCAACCTCTTCTTTTACCCGATTTGTGGCTGCTTTCCAGACTTTGAGCATTAGTTCCATGGCTGCATCAGGGGTCTTTGCCATGTTGTTGTCGAGAATCCAATGAGCGTGAGTTTGAAATCCAAGAATTTTTGCTCGCTCTGCTCTTAATTTGAGAATTTCGCTAATGGTTGCTTTGTTGTTGTGGGCATTATTGTTGTCGCCTCTACTGGTCCACATGCGCCAGCCTTTTTCACGCAAATCGCGTCTGGTTGAAAAAGTCAAAAATGGCTCCATAGCAGAGCGCGTGTTAGCGATGCACCATTTGCCTTTTTTGTTTTTGGCTTCTGCCTGAGCTGCTGCAGCTGCTTTTATGCTTTCGGGAAGACCGGCGAGGTCGTTTTCTGATTCTAAATCAAGAGTGTAATCCTCTTCGTCAGCTAGCTGATTTTGGCTGAATTTAGTGAATAAAGCTGCAAGTCTCTCGTTTATTTCGCGCAGTCTTGCTTTCTTTTTCTCATCTAGACCTGCTCCCTGACGGGTGAATTGCTTGTAATAGACTTCGACCAGACGCTGTTGCTCGGCAGTGAGACCAGAATTTTCGCGCGCTTCAAAGACTGCTTTGATGCGCTGGAAAAGTGGGTCGTTTTGAATAATTTCGTCATCGAATTTGGCAAGAATCGGTCTCATGTCTGTTTCGATTGCTTGCATTTTTTTGTCGTTCATAGTCGATGTATAGATGTCGAAGAAACGAATTGAATTGTTGAGAGGACGTCCTGCGTCTTCAAGCGGAATGAATGTGTTTTGGAATGTAGCTTTTTCAGGCTGGGCGACAAGTTTTTTGATCTCATCCCGCTTGAGATCCATGCCTTTCATCATTGCTGCTTTTAAGTCGACGGTCTTGGCAAGATCGAAGCGCGGATATCCGTTATAGTCGCCCGTCCAGGTTTCGAGCAATGGTCCCAGAGACTCGGTTGCCAGAGCTTGTTTCATGTTCAAAATAAATGTCTCCCCCAGAGCGGCTAAATAGATTGCGTTTTTCAGAAAAGTTCTTCTCTTCATTAATTTCAGACCTCGAAATCATGAAACGACGGGATTTGTAGAGATTCAATTATACGAATTTTGACTCTAAAAATGTTACTCTATGCGTTGTCAGTTACCCCTTATTTTCTTCAACCAAGTCATGCCATTCTGGCGAAAATTACTATCAGCTCTGACATGTACATCGATTGCGATGCTTGGCACTTGTAGTGCGTCTTATGCTGGTATCGAACATGACTTGCAATTGTGGACACCTGTAACTTTTGATGCGCGAATCTATCGCAATTTGCGCGGATATTTAGAAATAAACCCGCGAATCGGTGACAACGTCACACGCATGAGTCAATTGCTCATTCGACCAGCTTTGCAGTATAGAGTGAACGAAGGCTGTTCGCTTTTTGCCGGATATCTCTGGGCTACCACTTATCAAAATGGTGATGTTTTGCATGAGCATAGACTGTGGGAGCAAGTTTTGTTCGATAAAGACATAAAGCGACTTTCAATTATAAACAGAACACGTCTTGAACAGCGGATGTTTCCTCATCTTGCCGATACAGGAAACAGACTTCGTCACATGCTTAAACTTGAATATGACATAAACCCAAAACTATATCTGGTGGCATCCGAAGAGTTGTTCATCAACTTGAATTCGGTTAAAAATGGACCTCAGGCAGGTATTGATCAAAATCGAATATTTGCAGGTGTTGGCCTGCGTCCTCTCAAGCGCACCAGGATTGAAGCGGGCTATCAGTATCAATGGATTAATCGCACCGATCAATTTGACCAGGGCAATCACGCTATTTTGGTTCAGACTTTTATTGGTATCAAAGACTAAATCGAAAAAATTTTTGTTACTAGGTTTCTTCATTGGGTTTGCTGGTCAATAAATATAGCGTTGGCAAAACAAGCAGGGTCATAAGTGTGGCGCTTAATAAGCCTCCAAAAACGACAGTGGCTAAAGGCTTTTGTATTTCGGCACCAGTCCCGTGCGAGAACAATTTAGGTAACAGACCCATCATTGCAACAAGTGCAGTCATCAGTACCGGTCTGAAACGAACTTCGGCACCACTCATAATGGCATCAAAAGTAGTCATTCCTTCTTTCTCGGCTTGCATTATATAGCTTACAAGTATTACCCCGTTTTGTACTGCTACTCCAAACAAGGCGATGAAGCCAATCAGCGCCGGGACTGAAACCGGTTGTTGCGAAATGGCAAGAGCTATTACACCGCCAATAGTGGCAAAGGGAACGTTTAGCATAATCAGTGCTGCATTTCGCATTGAGTGAAAAGTAAAAAACAAAAGTATGAAAATCAAAAATAAAACTATAGGCACCACTATACTAAGTCTGTGCAAAGCGTGTTGTTGGTTTTCGAACTGTCCGCCCCACACTATCGAGTATCCAGGCGGCATAGGGACTTCACGTTTGATTTCGGCTTGTGCTTCTTTTACCCACGAACCCAAATCGCGACCGCGAATATTTACCATTACTGCCGCACGCCTTTGACCATCTTCTCGGTTGATTAAAATGGCTCCGCGCTCGACCCGTAAATCAGCGATGGATTTCAAAGGCACCATTGCTTTATCTGAGGCTTGAATCGTCAGGTTCGAAATTATCTCGGGATTTTCTCTTTGTTCCTTTTGCAAGCGTACTAAAACACCAAAACGTTTTGTGCCTTCAATCACTTCGGTTACTTCTTTTCCAGCAAGAGACGCTTGCACCAGATCTTGAACTTCGTGCACTTTCATCCCCATTCTTGCCAGTTCGTGTCGGTTCAAAGTGATTTTTAGTTCGGGCGCTCCAATTACAGGCTCGCGTGAAGTGTCTGCCGTGCCGCGCAAATTCGATAAACTAATGCGCACTTTGTCGGCCAAGGAATCAAGTGTTTTCAAATCTGGACCAAATATTTTTATGCCTACATCAGCTTTGATACCAGTAATTAAGTCGTCGACCATATCGGCAATTGGTTGTGAAAAACTATGCATGATGCCTGGAATTTTGTCCATTTCATGCGCCATACGATCGACCAGATGTTCTTTGTTTTGATCTTTCCATGTATGACGCGGTTTAAGACCGATGTACATGTCGGCGGCATCGACTCCCTCTACGTCTGAGCCTAGACCAGAGCGACCGATGCGCGTTACGGCAATGTCGACTTCTGGAAACTTGACCATCATTTCTTCGACCATTTTGGCATAGTCAATTGTGCGTAAATGCGAAATGCTTGGTGGCATTCTCATTCTGAGCCAGATTGAGCCTTCGTCTAAAGATGGCATGAATTCTGAACCTAGAAAAGGTAAAATGCATACAGTCGAGACCAAAAGTGCTCCGGAGGTAGCGATAACTGCCACTGGTCGTTTGATTACACGATCAAGACTTAACAGGTAGGCGTCTTTTATTTTTTCAACAAGAGGGTTATGTTGTTCTTTTATTGGACCTTTTAAAAACCAGAAACACAAAACTGGAATAATGAAAATCGCTACCGCAAGCGCACCTACAAGCGCATAAATGAAAGTAAGCGCAAGCGGCACGAACATTTTGCCTTCGACGCCATCAAGTGCAAACAAAGGCAAATAAACGCTAATGATAATCACCATGGCAAAAGCTATGGGGCGACCAACTTCCAAAGCTGCGTTTAAAATCACTCCAAGAGTATTTATTTTTCTTTCGGGGTGTTCTTCATAAATTTGAGACAGCCGCCTGAAAATATTTTCTGCCATCACCACGCCCGCATCTACCACAACACCAAAGTCGACAGCGCCTAGAGTCATGAGATTGGCTGAAAGACCGCTAAAGCGCATCATGATAAAGCTGAATAAAAGTGAAAGCGGAATAACTACAGAGACTATCAAAGCCACTCGAATATTCATTAAAACAGCAGCCAGAATAATTATGACCAGAGAGCCGCTCAGCATCAGCACTTCTTTGACCGTGTCCATAGTTTTGTCGACCAGTTCTTTCTGGTTGTAAAAGGGCACAATTCTTATGCCGTTTGGTAGATTCGGCTGAATTTTGGCTATTTTGTGTTCTACCGCTTCGACTACTTCGCGCGTATTGACACCTTTGCGGCTCATTACGATTCCAATTACCGCTTCGCCTTTGCCATCCATAGATGCTGAGCCGCGTCTAAAAGCAGGTCCGATGCTTACTTGTGCAAGTCGTTTTATGGTTACTGGAGTACCGTGTTCTTCTTTTAAAACAATGTCTTCGATGTCCGAAACGGTCTTGATTCGCCCAATACCGCGAATGATAATTTCTTCGTCGCCTGACTCGATAAAGCTGCCGCCGGCATTCAAATTACTTTGTGCAACCGCGTTTAGAATATCTGTGACAGTCAGACCATAAGCTTTGAGCTTCGATTGGTCGAGCATTACTTGATATTGTTTGATCCAGCCACCATAAGTAACTACGTTTGCCACCCCCTGGACCGACAGTAATTGTTTTGCGATGTTCCAGTCTTGAATAGTGCGGGTTTCAATAAGGTCGTGATTGTCGCTTGTAACGTAATACATGAAAATTTGACTGAACGATGACACAACTGGTCCAAGCTGCGGACGCGGTACTCCTGCAGGTAGGCTAATGCTCAACAGTCTTTGCTGGACAAGCTGTCTTGCAAAATAAATGTCGCAGTTATCGTCAAAAATTGCAGTTACAAGTGAAAAGCCAAAGCGTGAGCTGGAGCGCACTTTTTTGATGAACGGTAAGCCATTGAGCGAATATTCGATTGGCACTGTCACCAGCGACTCGACTTCTTCTGCTGCCATATTTTCGGGCTCAGTGGCTATTTGAACCTGGACGTTGCTTACATCAGGATACGAGTCCATCGGCATAGTCGAAACAGAGTAAATACCCAGTGCGATTATGGTGATGATAAGTATGAAATTGAATGCGCGATTCTCTAGCGCAAAGCGAATTAGTCTATTTAGCATTTAAATATTCCGAAAGGATGCCTGGATTCAATCGGAAATTTTAAAGTCGCAAATTGCTAAGTTCGAGCCAGAGTCCTTTTCTAAGCCATTTTTCAGCGCACGAAGACTCTTGGATGAAAGTATTTGGTAAAGACGATGCCGGGTTTGAATCTTGAATCAGTGCAAATAAGCCACATTTGATATTTTCAAAAACGAATAACTGCACGAGTTCGGGCTTTGAAAAACTGATACTGCCAAGAAAGGGATCGACAGGGACCACATCTTCAAGACTTATATCTTCGGCATTATCAATTGTCTGGTTATCCGCCGCAACAGCGTATGCCCCACCAACAAAGGCGTGCGCAGCATTGCAAATCGAACCGCCTAATGCGGACAAAAATGCAAATATAAGGATGACAGAGAGCAAAAAATTGCGTTTCATTATTTTTTTTAAGGTTCACCTTTGAGGCGATTATAACAGCGCCTTTCAAAAGCGCTAGTTAAATCGTCATAAAGAGATTTTCTTGTTCATGTTTTCTTTCAGTTGAAGTTTCACCAAAACAGGTAGATGATCTGATCCAAGTGCTGGTCCCACTCGTCTTTCTAAAACTTCGAAATCTTTGCTTATAAAAACATTGTCTATTGCCACAAAAGGAGGGATCCACAGGTTTTCGATTAATTTTCCAGTGCGCGCAGGCCAGGTCGCAATGGTCATAAAGCCTACCTGAGTATCTTTCAAATTTGTATCTTGCAAAAACGTTTTTATGCTCGATGACCAGTTCGAACTATTGGTGTCACCTAGAACAATGGTCGGATAAGGCATATTTTTTAGTTGGTTCTTCAGTGCCAAAAGTTCTTTTTTTCGCTCTTCGTACCCTGCGAGCGTTTGCATTGCTGGCAAATGCAGTGCAACTATATTTATAGTCTGGTGGTCTTTATTGACTTGAACATGAATCTGAGGGTGTTTAGAGCTTCCAGGGTAAAACACTTGCGAGCCAATCACTGGATAACTGCTCAAAACCGTAATGCCTGGACTTTTCAGTACACTCATGGTCGAAGGATATTCAAGCACCTGCAAAGCTTCTAGCCAGTCTTCATTTGATTCGCTCAGAACTACTATATCTGGTTTGTTTTTTTTGCAATAAGCTATTAATGATTCGATTTTATTATTGTGTTGAAATTCGCTGTTGTAATTGAGCACTGAAATTTGTTTTTCAGTGTTTTCTTTTATGTCCGGCTTGGCAATTTTGTCGAGTGAGTGTCCAGAGCCAAAAATAGTCTGGATACAAATAACAGAAACGAGCACAGTTGAGCAAAATGCCATTGCTGCATTGTTGCGAAAAAGCGCAAAAACTAGTGCAAAGCCCAATGGGGCAAGTAAAAGTAATCTTGTCTCGGCGCACAGATCGCAAAGCCAATTGCCTTCGACAAAAGAAAGCAAATAAATCAGCCCTGAGCCAAAAATGATAGGAAATAAAACCAGAGTGGTGAATCTAGGTAGTTTAAACAACATTCTTTCATTTTATCTAAATATAAATGTTATGCTCACAAGCTAGAGAGCAAATTCACCTCCGTTTTGGAATTCACGCTTGAAAACATTGAATATTTCCAAAATTCGCGACTTGAACATTGAGCCCACAAGGGCTCAACGACCGGATTATGTTTTTGCAGCCAGTGGTCTGGTGAAACTTGGCGACACGGTTTATATAGTAGCTGACGACGAATTGCATTTAGCCGAGTTCGATTTGAAAGACTTGAACAAACCAGGAAAGTGGTATCGCTTATTGCCCGGCGAATTGCCGTTAGAATACAAACCGCGCAAAAAAGTGAAACCGGATTTAGAGGCACTGACTTATTTAAAACCTTATCAATATGCACCATATGGAGCGCTTCTTGCTGTTCCTTCCATGTCTCGTGATAATCGAGTCGAAGGTGTCCTGCTTGTTTTAGACAAATTTGGAAAAATTAGCGGACAACCCTTGCCAATAGATTTTTCCAAGTTGCAAAAACATCTTGCAGTTCAGTTTCCAGGTTTGAATATCGAAGGAATTACTGTCAATAAAGAGACTGCGCGTCTTTATCAAAGAGGAAATCGGAAACAAGGGCAAAATGCATTGATCGATTTTACAGCGCAGGATTTTTTGCGCGATTTGCACGATACTCACTGTCCTTGTCCTGAAAAGATTTTTTGTATCAAAGAATTTGATATTGGAAAAATAGACGAGCAAGTGCTCGGATTTACTGATGCAATTTGTCTTGATGAAGAGAATATATTGTTTCTGGCGGCGGCTGAAGATACTGATGATTCATACCAGGATGGTAAATGTTTCGGGTCCGCCATCGGACTTATGAATGCTAATGGTGCCTGCAAAGGACTCTTAGAAATTGAAGGTAAACAAAAATTCGAGGGGCTTTGTTTGCGCTCGAAGAATAAAAATATGATTGATCTGTTCTTGACTGCAGACACAGACGATGAAAAGAAACCGTCTGCCTTGTATTTGGTAAGACTTAATCTAAAAGACTTTGAAACGCTTGAATCAGCCGTTCCTTTTGCAAACGAGACATTTGTTTGATTTGATATTCTTGTTGTTGCGCTTGAGAGCGTGTTTCAAACGCCTGGCAATATACAAGTCGCACAGGTCCCCGCGTGCGAGTGTATTTAGCACCTTTGCCCGAATTGTGAGCTTGCAAGCGCGCATTGATGTCGTTAGTCCACCCAGTGTAATAGGTGTTGTCGGCACAATGTAAAATATAAGTATAGTTGTTTAAGCTCATAGAAGAAGTATAAACTACGAAATCTCGAATCTATAGCCACTGCCATAAACTGCATGAATTACTTCCATGTCGGGCAGAGCTTTTGCCACTTTTTTGCGCAAGTTTTTTATGTGACTGTCGATTACTCGATCAAAAACCATTTCATCTTTTTCGTAGCAAAGTTCGAGCAATTGAGCTCGTGAATAAACACGACCTGGTTTGCTCATGAATTGTTTGAGCAAACGATATTCGGTTGGGGTTAAATCGAGAGTGATACCATTAACAGTGATTCTGTTTTTAGGCTCGTCTAAGTGAAAGAGTGATTCACTGCCACCGGTGGCAATATTTTGTGCTCTTTTGAAAATAGACTTTATTCTCAAGATTACTTCGCGCGGACTAAATGGCTTACATATATAGTCGTCGGCACCAAGCTCAAGACCAAGCAAGCGGTCGAGTTCGTCTACACGAGCGCTAATTATAATAATGGGAACTTCTGAAAATTTGCGTATCTCTTTGCAAATTTCAAGTCCGTCCATAACAGGTAGCATAACGTCGAGCAAGATCAAATCAGGACACTCGGCGCGCACCATGTCCACCACACCAGCACCAGTGTCTTTGTGTTTTCCCTCATAGCCAGACTTATTCAAATACTCAAGCAGGATTTCTGCAATTCCAGCTTCGTCTTCAACTACAAGAACAGTTTTTTTATTGTCAGTCACGTTTTTGCTCCACTAAAGCTGCAGCCAAAGGCAGAATTATTTCAATTCTAACTCCGCCTATTGGAGAATTTTGTGCTCGAATCGAGCCGTTGTGTATTTCAATGATATTTTTGCAAATTGAAAGTCCCAGTCCAGAACCGCCATATGTCCTGCTACGTGAGACTTCGCCTCTAAAAAAACGGTCGAACATTTGAGCGAGTGTATCTGGCTGGGCTCCAGGTTCTGAGTCGTCAAAATAAATTGTGGCGCTATTTTTGTCTTCGCTTAGTGATACTTTCAGTTTTCCACCTTCATTTGTGTATCGAAGCGAATTTTCCAGTAAATTGAAAAAGACCTGTTTCAGTCTGTTTTGATCGCCATTCACAACTGATGTTTGTGGCATCTCAATTTCTATTTCGATTTGTTTTTCGGCAAAACGTTCGCCAAATGAGTCGAGCGATTCTTGGATGGTGGCTACCAGATCTGTGGGTGTAGAGGAATGTCTTAGAGTTCCAATGTCGAATCTTGCAAGCCAGTGTAAGTCTTCTACTAATTTTGCCAGTCCAAGAATATCTTTGTGCAGTGTATTCAAACTCTTTGGTGTTACTTCGCGAACGCCGTCTTGAAAAGCTTCTACTTGTGCCTGAATTATTGACAGCGGTGTGCGAAGCTCGTGCGATGTGTTAGCTATCCATTGACGCTGGGCGTTATTTCGCTTTTCCAGAGCTTCTGCCAGTTCATTTAACTCGGTTGCCAAGAAAGATAATTCGTCTTGGTCCTTGCCTTCGCCGTCAATTTCTATGCGAGCGCTCCAGTCGCCAGCAGACATTTTTTTTGCCGTATCTTTCATTTTATTGATACTAGATATTATGCGGCGCGGAACTAAGATTGCGCTTGCTGCTACCACTATAAATAGAATAAGGGCTGCAATCGAGAGTTTGATACTATGTTCGGCTAAAAAATCAGGGCTGCCTTTCCACAATACAATAGCGATACAAGCAACTAGAGCGCTTGATACCAGAATTATTTGATTAATCAGTCCCAGCGATTGATTGATTTTCACGACGAATTATTGATATTACTCCTGGTATGCCATTATCCGCTCTTCTTGCCTGTCCGACAAGCGTGGCTTTCAGAATTGATTTATCATTTTCTTTCATTTCAAGTGAAACCAGACCCAGTGTCTCACACAATTTAGCTGTGCTTGTATATGTAATTGTACCCTTGCTCGAGGTACAAGATTTTAGTTTTAGTGTGGCTGTCTGACTCCAAATATTTTTCAAAGGCTCCCAGGAGCGCTCGATTTTGCTTCTGATACAGTTGTTGAACGGATTTAGAAATTGATTATAGAGTTGCACAAAATAATTGGCGGGTAACATGTGTCTTGGCACAAGGTCGTACCAGATTGCCTGTCCTTCAATCAAAGGCGATAAACCAATTGCAAGTATAAATGCATCCAGAACATTGTCTTGGGGACCCTGACGGTTCCAGAATGCCACAAGGTCGTCTGTAATACTAAAAGCGACATATGCGCCTTTATCGCTCACTAGATAAAACTGACCTGTTGGGTCGAGTATGACATCAAAAATCGATATACCTTCTCTGCCTTTATATGTAGTATCGAATTGCAATCGACTGCCGACATTTAGATGAAACGCGCGTTTGAGAGCCGTGTTTTTGGCTGGTGTCATCAATGATTCTTTTTCTTTTGGTCTTGCACACAGTGTATAGGTTTGTGATTGACCGTTTATGACAATGGCATGGGTAAAATGAAAAGGTAGGGTCTGACTTGAAAGATTCATATTTGAATGAATACTCATATGCAAATGCGGCTGAGGCGAGCGACCCGAATTTCCGCACAAAGCTAATTCCTGCCCCGGCACCACGCGGTCGTATTTATTTATTTTGACGCTATTTTGTTGTAAGTGAGCAAGCACCAGAAATCCATTGGTATCAAGTTGAATAATGATATAGTTTCCCCAGTTGTTGACTACATCTACTTCTCCGGGAATATTGTCTTTTTGATGAGAACAAAAATCGACTATCGTTCCGTACACTGGAGCAAGTACTGGTTGTCCAAAACAATGATAATCTATCACTTTAGACCCGTCGTTTTTATAACTCCTTTGGGAGTCTAATTTAAACAAATCTACAGAATAGTGCCACTCTTTTTGATGCGTGTGTTTGCCACCAAAGCCTTGATATACACTCCAAATGCCATGGACAGGCAGTCTGACTGCAATGCTTGCTGGGTCCACGCCTCGAATTTCTGCTATTTTTTGCTCTTCGATAGATATCTCGGGCAAAGCAGGTTTTAAAAGCCAGAATCTAGACCATGCTCCGCCGCGCTGAGGGTTTAATGCCATCAAAATGGCGTAAGTGGCAATCACGAAAGGCATAGCCAGTGCGGGAAGACCAAGTGTCCACAAATGATGTTCGATTGCAAGCGAAAGAAATGATGCAAGAATTGCGGCAAGCATAGCAATAAAAATACTTCTATAACCTGGTTTTGAATATAAGCCACCAATTACAGCACCAGTCAAAACACCGTTCATTTGCGCTACCAGTGCCGTAATAGACCCAAGTGGAATGTTTACAAGTTGCAGTGTCAGGGCTACAACTAAAGCAAGCGCAAGTGTCAAAATAGAAAGATATGGCGATGAAGCCAAAAACGCAAGTAAAACCAAAATTGCTCCAAGCAAAGTTCCACTAAAATAAATTGAACCGATACCAGAAATATAGGTTGTGGTCCATGCCAGTTCGCCAACTGGTATCAAAGAAAAGAAAGTGAACGCCGAGCCTGGGATGAGCAGTGGCAACTTAAAAGTTTGGGCAAGCGAAATCAGCACACAACCTGCAAAAACATATGGAACTCCAAGCACAGGCAATTTGTAAGCACGAGTTAGCACATCGTTGAAAACAGCACTGCTCAAGACTACCAGAACAGAACCAAATAAAAGCAAAAACAACGATTGCAAGGTGGGCACGTATAGAGAGCCTACAAGCATTCCGAGCAATAATCCGTTTATTACTTCGATTGCTTCTTGATCTTTTGAAAAGCCAAACAATCGTCTAATCAATAATACAAGCGATGCTCCAAGAATTCCTGTAAGTCCGGTTAAAGGACAGAGCATCGAACACAAAAAAAGAAGCGAAATAGATAGAGGATGACTCAGTCCAAAAAACGAGCCATAACTTAAAAAGACCGAGGCTACTGTTTTCATCTTTTATTTTTTCGCCTCTGATTTGTCGAATGCGATCTTTAGATGTTCTGGCAATCTATCTTGTTGACACATCACTTTTAAGTCCTCGCGTTCTCGAATGACTGAATAAGAATTATCTTCGTGCACTAGAACAACGTTTGGACGATATTCAATAAATTGCATCCATTGTGTGTTGTTATAAGCTCCTACTGGATTAATTACCAGTGTGTCGCCATATTCTAGTGGTGGCAATTGAATGCTTGACCGCACCACATCTATATTCATGCACAAAGGACCATAAAGTGCTGTATCTGCAACTGGACCGTCGGCAGGTCTTGTCATTTGCACCTGGTGGTTATACCAGTAAGCAGTGAAAAGCAAATTGGTCCCTGCATCTAGAATAGCTGCACGCTTGCCATCGGGCAATCTTTTGGTACCTACTACACTTGTAATTAAGGCTTGAGTATCGTCTATTGCCGCGCGGCCGCTTTCAAAAATAAGTGTCGGTTTTTTTCGTTTTAATTGGGTGCGATAATTCGTTTCTTCAATCAATGTGCTGCAGATTGCATCCGCATATTCGCTTAGAGGTGGAATCACTTGTTCGGGTGGTAAATAAATTGACTGCAAAGCATTTTTTGAAGGCAGTCCTCCCCCAACATCTATGGTATCGATTTCGATATCATGCGATGCTTCGATTTCGCGCATGAATTTACACATTATTTTGACCTGCTGCACATAGGCTTTGGGCTCTAGAATAAAAGTGCCAATGTGACTGTGCAGTCCGCTTAGCTTGAGGTTTTTAGATGCTGCAAGTAACCGTGCTGCTTGTCGTGCCTGGCCAGATTCAATATTGAAACCAAATCGGCTCCAGGGTTCTGTGTATCCGGTATCGAAATTCAAACGCAGAGAAACTTTTACTATTTTGTTTAGACGTGATGCTATTTCGTTAACTAAATTCATTTCATCGAGATGATCCAGATGTATATGCGCACCGTCAACGATGGCACGCTCTAAAATGTCTTTGCCTTTGTTTGGTCCATTGAATATGATTTTGTTTCCAGGCACTCCAAGCGAGCGTGCCTTTTCGTATTCGAAAGCTGATACAACCTCGGCATAACAACCTTCCTGGTGCGCGATATTGCACATTGCGCCTATATAATTTGTTTTATACGACCAGCCATGAATAACATCGCCATATCTGCGCTCGAAGGCTCTTTTTAAATTGCGCAAATTTTCTCTAAAATGAATTTCGGATGTGACAAAACAAGGCGAGCCGAATTCTTCTTTTAGGAGTGCAACAGGAACACCAAAGACATGTTCGACATAATTGTCGCGTGCTTTCATACGACCGAACTTGTTTATTTCGCCAAGACGATGCGGTTGAATAAACGGTGGTTCCCACAATAATTTTGTCATTAAGCTGACTCCGCGTCATTTGTGTTATTTTCAAAGTAAGGAGCAGGTCTTGTTCCGCCAAGAACCATCATGGACTCGAATTCATTCAATTGGACAATCAATTCCTGTGCATGTCTTATGAAAAATGTCCCAGAAGACGGCGGCTTCAAATCAAGATCTTTGTCGCCGCACATTGTTTTGAGTAAAGTGACAGGCAGATTGCGACCGACAGCATGGCTCAAATAAATCCAGGATGGAAAGCGCGGATTTATCTCTATAAGATAGATTTTTCCATCTGGTGCTTTGATAACTTCTACTTCAAGAGGTCCTTGCCAGGCTAATTTGTTTATCAGTTTGGATGCGAGGCGCTCAAGCGACTTATCTACCACGGAAACACCAGCCCAGGCTTTACCTTTATCCGTTATGGCTCTTTTGCGCATCATCACAGGCGACAACATATTTCCGTTGCCATCACCTACGGCGGCAAGATTCAACTCATCACCTTTGACTAATTTTTGAACGATACATGGATAACCCCACGTGCCAATCAATTTTGCAAATGCCATTTGAGCATCGAATGCGCTGTATACAATAATTGCGTCATAATAAATTCCTTTTACTATGAGCGGATATTCAAAACCTTCATCTGCACAGCGATCAAAAAATGTCGGGTCAGTAATTGTTTTTGTTTCAGGGACTTTCACACCAATTTCTTTGCAAAGCGAAAATAAATTATTTTTGGCTCGCAGATTGAATTGATCTCGGCTTGGAATGAAAAGTGAAATATTTTCTTTTGAAAGCGATTTTTTCAATCGGCTGAAGCTTTGTAATTCAGAATCGAGACAAGGAATAATCGCATCAATCGGCTCGCTGCCTTGTATAGTCTGAATGTCTTTTATTCTTTGCAATAATGCATCTTCACCAGACGAAGGATAAGGCAACAAATAGCTCTGGTCGCAAAGTTGGCGCGAGTATAATCCAGCATCGAGCGCGTCATAACCAAGTGCAATTATTCTTCCTTTGAAATCTTTGTGCTCGCGAATACAGCGAGCAACTGCACATCCTGGTCCTGGATTTTCTGCTCTTGCATTTACCCCGGTGATGGCGATTGTCCACTTGCGCCAATCTTTCATAGATATCGCTCCAACTGCAAAATAAAAGCTTCCACACTGCTTTGAGCAAGCTCTATAGGTACGCTGCATGCGTCTGCCAGATCTTGCGACACCAGTTCTTGGTCCTGGCCCTTTTTGAATCCGTTTAAAACAAAGAGACCTGTTTGATTAACGGTAAAACTCTGACCTGTTTGAGGATCGAAAATAAATCCTGTTTCGCTTATCGCTAACTGATGTAGACGTTCGCAGCGACCGCCGCTTCCAATTTTTAGTTTAGACTTCTTTTTCATTTATTCTGCTTCCAAGTTTTTGATACGCCAGCTTGCATCAAGCGGCTGATCGGCATAACGATGGATATAACCAGTAACTCCCAGGTGAGGCGATTTGATCGACTCTTTATAGCAGCGTATAGCATCAGTTGAGCGATTCAACGACTCGTAGGCTGTGCCTGTGTAATAGTCGAGCGCATCATAATGATTAGCTGGCAATTCGCCGGGTAAGGCAGGCTCGAATTTGACTCCAGCCATTTTGCAAGCTCTAAAATCACGCAAAGCAAGATTTGGTTGACTCAAAAGCAGATAAATCCGCCCACGTGCAAGTAGCGCGTCGCCAGATCTGGGATTGAGAATACAGGCTCGATTCAAATCTTGAAGTGCTCTTGAATAATCTTTCTGGTCTAAATAACAAAGCCCCCTCTCTTTATATGCTGCACTAAAATAAGGATCAGTCTGAATTAACTTGCTTAAATCGGCTATGGCACCATTAGTACAACCAATAGTGCCAAGTAAATAACCGCGCCTATACAAAGACTGCTTATCTTTAGGATCGAACAGTAAGGTGCGGTCTGTCGCTTCGAGCAATCTAATTAATTGATTGCCTATCTGTGTTGTTTTTGCCGTGGTTTTCCAGGACTGTAAAATCTGTTTTTCATATTTGTCAGTCTCAGCTAACGCAAGAGCACAAGGGCAAAAAGCAAACGCGACATATAAGAGAAGCAAGAAAATGATACTTCCTGCAGTACTATCCCCCGTCTTCATGTCTGGGCTCACATCTTCTGCGTGGGATTCGTTTTCAATGTAGGTCCGCATCATTTTCATGCCTCTCAAGCCGAATATTTGCATGATAGCCAGAGGTTATGGACTGGGTATGGAGGGATTGTGGAGAAATTGTGGAATTTGAAATGAGTTCGCACGACAATCTGGATTTCGCCTATTTGCTGTCCAACTTGATTGCTTGGGTCATCGCCAAAATCAAGAACAAGATCCCGGTTGAATTAGAGGTAGGACCGGCACAATTATTAAGCGGGCAAAAGGGCGGAAGCAATGAATGGCGCATACTTTTCCCCATTAGCCTTTTAAATACTGGTAGCAATCAAATAGACAAATACAGTGTCCAGGTCAAAGTGCCCACATATTTGCTTAAAGACGGCGACGACGGCAATTACAGCTTGAAGGTTGACCAGCCAGCCAAAGCTCTGGCGCCAGGCAAATCAGTCCTTGTAGCGCAAATAGAAATTTTCATGTCTAAATCAAAAATAGATCAATACAAAGACGCACTTAATAAAGACTATATTTTGTGCACCTATGAAATCGACGGTTTTAGACCTCGCGAAAGGCGCGTCTATTTAAATCGTCATGAATTATTCTAGAAACGACTCTAATAGCGTTTGCCCATCATCTCTTTGACGCGACTTTGAAATCTTGCGCGACTTTCACTATGCAGAATTTTGCCTTTCTTATTTAAATAAACAAGCCAGGGCAATCCAGCAATTTTGTAATGTGTTTTCAGATAAGCATTTTCTGGAGCCGTTGCGTTGAGGCGTCGAAACTCAATATAACGTCCGTATTTGCGAGCAGTACGCACAAATTCGGGAGCAAATTTGCGCGAGGCACCGCTTTTGGGCGATTCGATCAATAAGATTGTGCAACGTCCATGCTGCGCTGCCATCTCTTCCGGCGCTAGTGATGGAGCTTTTTGGGCTATTTCGGTCAAACCTGTTTTGTCATAGTGTTTGACTTTTGATAAGTGATCGAGCGCTATTTGAGCGTTTTTGCGCAGTTTGGGATTGGATTTTCCTGCATCTACCACCCATTGAAAATGCTGTCTGGCCAGACTGTTTTGTTTCAGCTCCTGATAACAAAGCCCCAGATAATAATGACCATTGGCATCCAGTGGATTGTCACGTACTGCCTTCTTTAAGACCGGAAGTGCTTTATCGTAATGTTTTTGATTAAAGAGTGTGATTCCCTGCGAAAGTCTTGCTGAATAAGCGTTTGCGGATTGCAAGGCTGTGGGCGCCAAGAGGTAAGAGCAGGCAAGGATGGACAATACCACTCTTTTAAATGACCCCATGTTCTTAACCTCCGAAATGTTCGATTGAAGCAGGATACTCTTTGGATATATCCTATTCTTTCATACCTGAAAA
Organism: uncultured Candidatus Obscuribacterales bacterium; assembly: GCA_964519785.1. Lineage (GTDB taxonomy): Bacteria > Cyanobacteriota > Vampirovibrionia > Obscuribacterales > Obscuribacteraceae > Aved-18. The sequence goes on from CAZFKB010000034.1 coordinate 27,020, forward strand.
TCTCAAGAGTTCATGACATCGCTCGATTTCATTAGTTGGTTCATTTTCTTTGGTCTGACTGGCACCACTGTCTGGTTGGTCGTCACTTACATGCGACCAGAAAATGTAGCAATCAGAAAATTCGAAGACGCGGTAAAGCAAAAGAATTTCAACGAAGCTCTGCGCTTTTGCGAAGAAGGATTGGTTAGAGATCCAAACAGCGTTAAATTGCTCGTTAATGCGTCTGCAATTTGTATTCCTTTAAAAGCATTCGAAAAAACGCTTGAATATTGCAATCGCGGCTTGGCGTTAGCACCAGATAATGTCAAACTGTTGTGCAATAGATCTGCTGCAAATAACAATTTGTCGCGTTTTGACGAAGCTGAAAAAGACGCTAATCAGGCAATATCAATCGATTCAAAGTCACAGCCAGCGTATTTGAATCGTGCGTTTTCTTATTTGGTCCAGCGCAAATATAAAGAGGCGGTCGGCGATTGTACTCAAATTCACTCGATGAATTTGATTGATGTAGACATCATTCATGCTGAAGCACTAAACAGTATGAATAGATTCGACGAAGCAATGAAAATCTGTCAAAATGCGATGAATCGTACAGAGAGCCAATCTTCGGATGCCGATTTGTCTGGGCTGCTTGTCACTCGCGGCAATATTCATCACGGTATGCGCAAATCTAAAGAGGCGATTGCCGACTTTGATGAAGCGATTAGAATCAATCCGCGTTGCGAGCCAGCTTATGTAAATAGATCTGGAAGCTATTTGATGCTTGGTGATCTCAAAAAAGCTCAAGAAGAGTTGGATAATCTTAATCGCATGAAGATTTCAGACAGTCTCAAAGCTTATCCCATGTATACGCAGATTCGCGTTTACATCAAGCAAAACAACTGGGATAAAGCATGGAAAGAAGCTTCGATGGCGCTGGAGAAATATCCAAATTCGCCAATCGTAAATGCGATGGTGGCTTATCTAAACTTGCACGATAACAAGCTGGATGCTGCGCTAGAACATATTAATGGCGCTATTGAGCTCGATCCATATTCGCGCGAAGCGCACTATATTCGCCACCAGATTTACGAGGCGATGAACGAAAAAGAGAAAGCCGCGGCAGATCTAAAGATTGCACAAGATTATGGTTATGTGCCATATTTGAATTAAATTAGTCAGGCAAAAACTTTGGGAAGAAATGCCGCTGGGGTCACTTTGAAGTATTGTCCAAGCTTGACACAATGTTCTTTTGTAAGCTCTCTCTTGCCTGATACTAATTCACTCGTTACACCAGATGAAGTACCTAGGATAGGCTGCAAGTCAATCTGTCTTAAAGCATGATCTTTCATAAATGATTGTAGAAGCTTGTGTGGGGGGAGTTCTTCTATTTGCAGTTCGTGGTGCTTATTTTCATATTTTTCGCTTTCATCGATCAATACTTCCAAGTATCCTTT
>CAZFKB010000035.1:0-27176 GCA_964519785.1 uncultured Candidatus Obscuribacterales bacterium
TCTGACTCTTTTAGAATGGCCGAGTTGTTTCTCAAAGAGTTAGAACCTTATAACTCAGTCGTTTGCTATTTCTTTTTGAACCAGCCTCCGCAAAAGGCTCCCATATTCTTTTGGTTATATTTTTGGTGATATTCTTCGGCTCGGTAAAAAGGCACCGCCTGTGATACTTTAGTGAAATATTTGTTTTTTGTGAGTTTTTCCTGTTCGCTTAAAACCTGGCGAGCAGTGCTCGCTTGTTCGGGCGTAAAATAAAAAATCTCGGAGCGATATTGTCCGCCTCTTATGTGACTATTGTCATAAGTGGGGCTATGAATGCGCAAAAAGCGCTCAACCAGCTTTTTGTAGCTGATTTTTTGCGGGTCGTATGTGACGTGCACTGCTTCTGCGTGACCTGTTTTGCCTGAGCAGACCTGCTCATAATTGGGATTGCTGGTTCGACCGCCTGTGTAACCGACTTCTGTAGCTACAACTCCAGGCGTATCGAGGAAATCAGCCTCCACGCCCCAGAATCAGCCAGCGGCAAAAACAGCTTCCTGGTTTTTATGGTCTTTTGGATTATTTGTATTATTCGAACTTGCTTGCACGTTGGTCCCCAGTAGCAAAAATGCTGAAAGAACTAATAGATTGATAAATCTCTTGGCTTTCATAAAAATACCTCTACTTCAAATATATCGTAGCAGAATGCAAAAATCTTTGTTACGATAAGCGCATGATAAAGGCTGTTTTGTTCGATTACGGCAATGTGTTGAGCTATCCAGGCGAACCTGGCCGCATCGTCGAGAATCCCAATTTAAAGAATCTGGAAGTAAATTCTTTTTGCAGTGCGTACTGGCATGGGCGCGAAGATTACGACCGTGGGACAGTGAACGCTGCTCATTACTGGGAACATGTGGGAAAGAAGCTCAACCGAAAGTTCAGCAATCAGGAAGTGGACCATTTAGTGGCGCATGATATCGCTGTTTGGTCAATACTAAATCCAGATATGCTCAATTGGGTTTCGCACTTGAAGAACAACGGCATTATTATTGGTTTGATCTCTAATATGCCGCTTGAACTGACGCTAAGTATCAGAAAAGAACCGTGGATAGCCGATTTCGATCACTGTACTTTTTCTTGCGAGATTGGCATGGTAAAACCGCATCGGTCTATCTATGAGCATAGTCTTTCTAATTTAAAACTCAATGGCTCAGAATCGCTTTTTATTGACGATAGAAGCGAAAATATCGATGCGGCCAAACAGCTCGGGATTCATGGGCATTTGTTCACCAGTTATGAAAACCTGATGAAATCGGCTAAAGAATTGAATTTACCCTAGTGGTAAAATATTCCAGTCATTCAAAGGATGAAAATATGAAATATATAGTGGCTGTAGTATCTTCCAGCTTGATTCTTTTAAGCGCCTGTTCGGGTAGCAACGTATCAGGTGGCAGCGGCGGTGATACTCTAAAGCTGAACTATGTCACTAAAGTAAAGTCTACATCTTCAAATCCGAAAGCTCCAAAGGTAGATGGCGAAAAGGATTTGGTTTTTGTTCTGGGAAAAAAGAAGCTTGGTCTGCAAGCTGACGATAAGTTGAATCTTTTTGATTTTGATAAAAAGAGAATCTACAAAATTGATCCTAAATCAAAAACTTATGAAGATCACTCGCTCTATATGATGTCTGCTTACAAACATGCCAAAGCAACAAGTTTTTCGCAACTGAGTAAATTAATAAAAGAGTCTGGTGGTAACGCAGGCGACGCATTTGATCCTTACAATACTGGCAGTGCACTGGGAATGATTCCTCCGGGTGAAGAAGAGAATCCCGGTATCACTGTTTCTGAAAAGGACGGAACTGTTGAATACACTTACAAAGGAAAAGTAGTTACCTCAGCTGTTCTTGGTGAATCTGTTCCGGCATCTGCGCTGGCGATGATGGAAAAGTTTTACGTGTATAACTGCAACCTTCATCCATTTATCCGCCAAGATTTAATTGCACGCAAAAAAGTTCCACAACAACTGAATATTGAACTGGATGCTAGTGGTTCTCACACCACTATAAATATGACTCTGAAAAAGAACGAAGGCGCCACTCCATCGCTTGAGCTTGGTTCTGATTACAAAATTTCTTTTGCTAAGAACTTGCCGCTTTCAAGCTTGCAAGAAATAATTTATATCAAAAACGAAGTGCCAACTTTGCCGACAAAAGAATCGGCATTTACAGCCGCAAAGGCCTTTGTTGGACAAAAACAGCCAGTTGATGCGCTTCTAACTATGATTGAATATAGCCTGTGCACTGGCGATCAACCTGTTGCAGAATCAAAAGAAATTATGGAAGCAACTAAAAAAGACTCTACTGTCAAAAAGTTGCAGGAAAATTTGATGCCGAAAACGAAAGAAGCGGCAGTTGCTTCATATAAAGTTTTGAATACAATCGATTCGACTAAATACAAAAAGGGATATGTAATCGAAGCCCTGAAAGCCAATGTCGAAAGTCAGGCTGGAGGTAATCCTTCAAGTCGTTTTCTTTATGCCTTGAATAAAAATCCGGGAATTGTATCTGCTTACAAAGACCTGGGGGTATATTATTTTTCGCGTTACGACGTTCAAAATGCCTGGGACAGTTTTGATATAGGACGCAAAATAAAACCCGACCATGTTTTATTCAATGAAATAAACAAGTTAGAACAAGGTCTTGAAGAATCCCACCCAGAGTACTTCTAAATAGAATTGTTCTAGTGAATTGCAGCGCTCTTTTGCGTTGGAGACGTGAGTGTCTTTTCTATCATGCGAGTAAAATCTTGCACAAGGTGCTTGTCGCTGAATTTTTCATACACTCTCTGGCGCAAAACATCAATTGCATTTCGCGATGGAGGTTCTTCTTTCATTTGAACTATGCGACTTGCAAGCGAGCCGTTAGCGCTTAAGTCGCGCATCCATTGCGAATCTTCTATTATAAATTTCGCGCCACTATGGGGATGACAAATGATTGGTGTTCCAATAATTGCAGCTTCAATCAAAACATTTCCAAGTCCCTCATCGAGACTGGGTAAAATAAACAAATCGGCCGATGCCACTACCGATGGTACTTGCTCTGCGGGTAAAGTCAGCCAGATCACCCGGTCTTGCAAGAGTCTTTGACCTAAGGCTTTCAAATAAGGAGTGTCGGACTCCTCTACCCCGCACAATACTAGTTTGATCTTAGGATCGTTCAGCTTCGCGACTTCTTCAATAAGATAATCAATACGCTTATGATATCGATTCCACGCTGCACAGCACACGATCATGTAGTCATCGCTTGCGATACCATACTTTTGACGCACACCTGTATCGCGACACTGATTCCATAATTCTTCAGCATCGATACAATTTGGAATCAAATCCATATGGGTGCCAGAAATACCAGCTTCCAGCGCTTTTTCGTAACCGCCAAAATTAAGCTGTTGGATATGGTCGAAGCATTTGTAATTCTGGGGATTGAATATCCCACCGTTTGCAAAAATTACTTTGTAATGAAAATGCGGCAAATTCGCCGCAGCCATTATGAAATGTGCCAGCGGAACATCTTTGACCCACACTACATCTGGATTAATTCGAGAAAGCTCGCCCAGAAGTCCAGGTAGGAAGCTAATTTGTTCCACCCCATAAGTCAGCTCCCATCTCATCTTTTCAGGCAGGATGGGCAATTCTGACAATTTCTTCAAAAAGAAGTTGTTCCTCTTGATATTTGCAATACTTACAGCATCGGGATATTTACCGCCCGCCAAGAGATAGACATCAAAATCTGTGTGGTTTTTGAGGGCTTGAAACCAGCGGGCGCACGAAACTTCAAAGCCGCGTTCGACATTTCCCAGCCCGCTTGAGACGAGCGCAATCTTTGTATTTCGATGATTCTCTATGGAATACATTACACTTTGCAGATAATTGTCCATTAAACTAATAGCACCAGCAACTAAAGTCAACGGCGTCAAAGATTATATTCATGGAAATCGGCTATTTTTTTGTTTTTATGACAGTTGTGGGTGTCATTATCCAGGTCAGTACATACGTTCGACTCTATAAGTATATGGACAATGACCTTTCTCGCCGTCCTGAAGCTTACAAGCCCAAGGCAAGCATAATTTTGCCTTGCAAAGGGCTAGACCATGACTTCAAAAAGAACATAGAACGTTTGTTCTTTCAGGATTATCCAGATTTTCAGATTATCTTTGCTGTGGCTGAAGAGTCCGACCCTGCCTATAAGCCGCTGTACGAACTTTGTCAGAAACATCCCGGACGAGCCGACATTGTTGTCGCAGGATTTCACCCCCATCGCGCTCAAAAGATTAATAATCAGCTGCATGCTCTGGAATTGGTCCACAAAGACGCTGAAGTCTTGGCATTTGTAGATTCAGACGTGATTGCCTTGAATAATTTTTTGACCCATCTTGTAGCCCCTCTCAAGGATAAATCTATTGGTGTAACCACTGGTTATCGTTTTTATGTCTCGGAAAAATGGGATTTGCCCTCGATTATTCGGGGTTTCTGGAACAGAATGTCTTCTGTCGAACTGATCGATGATAAGTATGCTTTTGCCTGGGGCGGTGCAATGGCAATTAGGCGCGAAGTTTTTGAACGTGCGCATATGGCCGAGCATTGGGATAATTCAGCCGATGACGATATGTCGCTCACTAAAGCCGTCAAAGAGCTAGGACTGAAAGTTCATTTTGTCACCAAATGTACAGTCACTTCAGAGGGACGTGCCACCATCGCTGAAATCATTGAATGGACTAATCGTCAGATGATTTTGACCAAAGTTTATTATCCTGAGCTATGGAGACGTGCTATTGGTCGCAGTCTCATCATGTTACTGTGGACTGTATTCATGTTTTGGACGTTGTATTTGGCTGTTACTCAAAACAGCCAGGATCTTTTGTCGGCATTTTGGATAGGTGTTTCTATTTTTCCGCTAGAAGTATTTTTGATTTTACTTTCACGCAGTCTCTGGAATCGGATTCTTGGTGTGGAAGTTTCGCACATGTATGAACCCTTCTGGCTATGCTGTTTTGCCGTGCCACTTGCACACATTGTACTGCCGTTTATGACACTGTATTCGGTGTTGACTAATAAAGTGCAATGGCGTGGTGTAACCTACAATCTTAAAAGTGCGACAGAATTAGTAATTGAATGAACATAGCCACGTCATGGAGGCAAATGGCGTCGAGCAATGGATAGCTGGCAACGTTAGTATTCTTGGTGCTATAAACTACTTAGAAAGTGAGGATTTTGCGTTGAAGAAAGTATTTTTATTAAGCCTGTTTTGTTTAATCGCAGCCTCTCCAGCTCAAGCTGGATACGTGAAAAGTGGTGTTGAAAAAGGCGGCGAAGCAACCAAAAAAGGCATCAAAAAGTCCTGGGATGTCACTGAGAAAGGCACCAAGAAAGGTGTAGACGTGACTGTTGGCGTAACGAAGAAAGGCATCAAAGAAACTAAAAAAGGAACTGGCAAAGCAATCGACGTAACTGTTGGCGGTACCAAGAAAGGTCTTGATGCCACCAAGAAAGGACTTGAAAAAGCTGGTAGCAGCACCAAAAATTTCTTCAAGAAGGTGTTCTAACGTTCTTTGAATATATCTCTCACCACGATCTCGGATGCGTGTTCAAAGAAATCTATTCCCGAATAATCTGGATTCAAGCCTTTCATAAAAGCAACGGTTAATAGATAAATCCGATTGTTGGCTTTGCCCTTGCTATTTACCACCTGAAACGAATCTGTTATCTGCAAGCCGTCTACGTGCTGGTGTCCTTTGTTGGATTTGAAATTCAGACGAGCCGGGCTTACGATGTCTTTGTCTTTTAACGATTTAAATGGAAACTGGTCGAATTGTAGATTTGGCTGTCCAATGCAATCGACAAAAGTGTCGTATTCTACCTTAACGTCGTCTTTGTCATCGTATATGCAGGTGCAGACTATTTTGCTACTATTCTTGCCACCATTTGTAATTTTCGCGTCGAACTTCTCCACCGACACAAGATCGAGACAACCGGCGTCGTGCAAAGCCAGAATCTCTTCACACGAACTTGGTGGTAGGTAAGCAATCACAATCGCTACAAGTGGCAACAAATGTTCATGCAAACGAATCATGTCTTCGGCAGACAAGTGTTTTGCAGGAAAATTGAGTGCGAAACTAAATGCTGACAGTGCCTCTTTCCAAGGCACAGGACGTTTGGTTTTTAGCGAATCGACACCGTCTAAATATTCTTTGTGTAAAAGCGCGAACGGCTCTTGAGCTTCTCGTCTGGAAAGAATGAAATGGGAAAATTCTTCCACTTTCATGTCTTTGATTTGCTCGAAAAATTCTGGATCACTCTTTTGCAGAGTTTCTTTGTAACCAACATCGAACAGAAAATCGAGAGTGAGAAAACCATCGTTCTCACTCATATTTTCTTTCAATCGCCCAGCTGGCAGAATATCGGCATTGTTGATATTTGGTTCTTCCAGATATATGCGTGCACAAGGCAACAAGCCGTTATGCGAGTACATCACCATTTTGAAATTTGGAGCATTTTCATTCTTTGTGAAAACTAATCGTGTGTTTACGCGATTGAAAGTGCCATTATTTCTTGCTAGCGTTTTAATTGCATCCACTGCGGTTAGTGAGCTGCCTCGCAGCGCCACCGGATGATTGAAAAGACGATTAAGCTTTGAAGGCGGATATGGCGAATCAAAATATCCAGCCAATTCTCGCTCATGGTCATGAGGCCAGAAATGACCGCAACAAATAATCACCTGGTCATACAAACGAGTTTTGCCACCAGAAACGATGGCAGCCTTTTTCTTTTTGGGATCATCTTTAATATCATCAACATGTGTTTCGAAATGAATTCTTACTTTCATTCCTTTATGTTCTGCTTCTTTCACTAAAAGGTCGAATTGCTCTCTTAGATATTCACCAAAAAGCAATCTAGGCAAGATGCAGGTTTCATCAAATTCTTGCGGGTCTATATTGTACTTTTCAAGTACATACAAAGGGCGCGACTTAACCCACGAAGACAAAGACGGTTTGAAAGGAGGAATTTCTTCTTCTGACACATTGGTATCATGTTCGACATCAGCACCTTTTTGACTGAAAGGCATTCCAGCTCCAAGCGTAGTTGAGTTTTCAAAGATATCCAGTGCAAAATCAGTGCCCTCGAGTTCGAGCAGTCGCATCAATATCAGTAAAGCGCCTGGTCCGCCGCCAACTATGCCGATGTGTGGGGTTTTCATCAATTGAACTCTTTGTTAGTGTCCTGTGCTAAAGAGAAGAATAGCAGCAAAACTCAAAGGTGAATGTTTATTCTATAGAAAGTGGACACTTAAAACAAGCGCTTGAGGTTTCAATGACTCAGCTTTTCATTGAAATTACTGCGGCGCCGTGAAATCTTCCATGTCTAAGATCGTCTAGCGCTTTGTTCGCCTCGTCCAATTTATATGTTGTGATTGTTGAGCGAACCGGAATTTTAGCTGCAATCTCTAAAAATTCGATTGCGTCTTTTCTAGTCAAATTAGCGACTGATTTAATCGAACGTTCTTCCCAAAGCAATGAGTATGGAAAAGACGGAACATCCGACATATGGATGCCACCACAAACGATGCTCGCTCCTTTGTTTGAAGCTTTGAGCGCTAGAGGTATCAATTCGCCAGCTGGGGCAAAAATAAGTGCTGCATCAAGCTTGTGCGGCGGCATTTCATCTGAGCCACCAGCCCAATTTGCACCCAGTTTGCGCGCGTACTCTTGTCCTGCGCTATCGCCACTTCTTGTGAATGCATAAACTTCTCTTTTTTGATAAACAGCTACTTGGGTTATTAGATGCGCAGCTGCACCAAAACCGTAGATGCCAATGCGCGTAGCGTCTCCTGCCATTTTTAGTGTTCGCCAGCCGATTAATCCAGCGCAAAGAAGTGGTGCGGCTTCTTCATCTGATAACTCGTCTGGCAGAGGAAAACAGAATTTATAATTGGCAACTGTATGGCTTGCATAGCCCCCATCGACAGTGTATCCAGTAAACTGCGCATGATCGCAAAGATTTTCTCTTCCAGACAAACAAAAGTTGCATTGCGAACACGTTTTAGCTAGCCAGGGAACACCGACACGTTGCCCGATCGAAAAACCAGTGGTATCACTGCCCGTTTCTAAAACAGTTCCAACAATTTCGTGACCAATTACTAGTGGCAATTTAGGCTCTGTAAGCTCATTATCAATGATATGCAAATCGGTCCTGCACACACCGCAGGCATGTACTTTTATGAGAAGCTGGTCTGAAGCTGGTTTCAAATTCTGACTAGTCACCATATTTAGTGGCTGCCCAGCTTTCTGAAATACCATAGAGTTCATTGAGCTGTTTCTCCGATTTTTGGCTGTGCTCATTAAATATGAGTCAGAATTTTAATGTAATAATCATTTTGAAGCAAGATTTGCGTCTCTAAACTCGATATTGTGGGGCATATAAGGTTGTATGTCTGATGAAGTCGAAAAAACAGAGAATGTCGAGCTGCCAAAAACAGTAGATAGAGTTTCGTGTGCTGAAAACTTGCAAACAGCAGAGCAGAACGCGCAATATCTGCAAGCATTGGCTAGCAATCGTGATCAGTTTCGCAGTATGCAAGATCTCGCAATTCCGGGCGCTGCGTCAGCAGAGTCTTTCCAATTAGTGGACGGTACTAAAACCATAGCTGCCAGCCGCCAGGTCGAGCCTGCCGGTGCAAATTCATTTCATGAGGGCTTGCGAGCACTTCCTGAAAACGCAACAGACGAGCAGCGTGTGCAGTATCAAATTGAGTACATTGCACGCAAAAGTGGTGATACAGGTCTACTATTAAAAACTGGTATAACCCAAAATGAGCTTATCGAGCCAAATAATGAATACGACGCGATTGTAAAAGCTCTCGACAAATACGCTCAGGAACAGAAAGAACGAGCGATTGGCGCCTTGATTGGAACAGTCGAAGGCGTTGGCAATGTAGCAATGGACATTGCTTGGGTCGCTGATTTTGGAGCTGCTCTTATTCTTGGTAACAAAGAGCGAGCCGGAGAAATGGGCGCTCAGTTTGGTGAGACCGTGGGATCCGCCATGGTTTCTGGTGTCAATCTTTTCAAGGCGGCAAATCAGTATTTGTACGACGTTGGCATGGAGGGCGATTATTCCAAGCCGTTCAAAGATATTGCCTCGCTGGGCGCTGCACTCAACTATCAATGGAACGAGTTACCCCCGGGACAGCAAGAACGATTAAAATTCAAATTTGTGAGTGAACTTCTGGCTGATGGCTTGATAGGCATGCCTGGCGCGAAGGTAATTCAAAAAGCTGAAAACTATACAGAATTGTTAGAGCTTGCCGCAAAAAATGCAAGCCGGGCAACAAGCGCTGACAGACTCAAAACTGCAAACAGAATTGCAAAAAGTATTGATGAGCTTGGTGCAAGTTCAATCAAATTGACCGAGGTGCCAAAAGAAGCACTGAGACCAGAGATGTATATGCCCGCAGTGCCGGAGCACCTGAGAAAAGCCTTGCAGCCTTGCAGTGATGAGCTGCTTGAATCTATAGGAAAGAAAGATCTTTTAGTCGTCGTCGCCAAGGAAGGCTCGGATGATATGAAGAGCCTCATTCGCGCAGGTGCGGAAGGCTCATACGCTGCCGACGTTATTTTGTTAAGACCTGGTGCTCCTAAGATTGCAGCGCTAGAAGAATACTTGCACGCCCTGCAAGATCGATTTCCCAGGCTCTCTGAAATGAGTATTGCTGACCGTGAGGTTCACGTAAAAGAATTTATGCTTCGCAATCAGCGTCGGCTTGGTCTTGACGAAAATGATGTGAAGGCGCTTAAAATACTTCTGGAAGATGCGATAGAAACGGCGGCGAAACAATAACATGCAATTACTTTTGACAGTTACGGACACGCGCTATAATAGCTCTGATAAGAAACATCTTGTCCTGACTGGTACTACAGATAGAACCATACGTTACGCCGACAAAGCGATGATGGAAATTAGAGTTCCAGGCGGTAAAACATTTCAACTTCCTGCTCGCGCGGTCTTTCTCGATCCATCTCCCAAAGGCATAGTTGCAGTTGCATTCGAGGGACTTACTAAAGATGACGTGCCAATCGGCTCCGAAGTTTGGCTACTCGAGAATCAAGAGCCAAAACCTTATACGCAGTTGAAGAAATTTCCCGGCTCTAAGGCTTAGCTGAGAATAAAGACTGGGCAAGAGAGGACTTGAACCTCCACGTATTGCTACACTAGATCCTAAGTTACATTAATCCTGTTATTGCACTTCTTGCGTTCTCTTGCTAGCTCTTGCGCAAAATGAGACAGGGAGCGGGATAGCGTTGTTTTTTAATATTGCAGTGCTTGAGAATGAGGTTCGTTTATTGTAGTCTCGTAGTTACCCTAGCGTTACTTTTTTGAGGCTACATCAGTGGTTCACATCAACACGGAATTTGTAAAAAATACGGTAGTGCCGGGAGAATACCGTGATTCTATTTTGCGCGGCTTTATATTAAAGGTAACCCAATCAGGAGCTAAAAGTTTTCAGGTTCATGGACGGGTGAAGGGCGCTTCTAACATAAGATATACCATCGGAAAATTTGGCTCTCCATGGACTGTCCGTGACGCTAAAGAGGAAGCACAGAAAATTCTCCACCTTATGAAAACAGGAGTTGATCCTAGAGTAGAAATTTTGGAACGGAATAAAATCCAGGCTGAAAAGCTCAATCAGGAAAAATCCTCTGGTCTGAAAAAGGAGCTAACTTTGAAGGCAGTATTCACTCAGTGGAAAGATCAGGAAAAGCTTGTCAAAAATAGCACCAAGAAATTGTATGGTGAAGTTCTATAAAAGCATTTGCGAGATTGGCTCGATACCCCACTCTGTGAAATCACCCAAGACATGGTGGTTAAGAAGTATGACAATCTAGCTGATCAAACTGTCGCAAGTGCAAACAACTGCTTCCGAGCATTGCGAAGACTTTTTTCATGGGCAATCGCACATTACGAGCAAGCTGACGGAACTCTGATATTCAGCACCAATCCTGTGTTAGTGCTGGCTAGAAGGAAGAAGTGGAGACCTGTAAAGGCACGAGAGGAATACATTAACAAAGAAGATCTCGCGGCGTGGAACAGCGCGGTAAATTCTTTGCAAAGCAAGGACTACCGCGATTACTTCATGTTGATGATACTTTCGGGGCTAAGAAAGAATGAAGCAGCAACACTAAAGTGGGCTGACATAGATTTTAAAAAAGGAGTTCTGACTGCCAGAAATACTAAAAATCGAACAGACCATAAATTGCCCCTGACTCGCCACTTGCGTAGTCTATTTGAGAGCCGCTTGCCGAAGGGAAGAACAGTTTCTGATGAAGAGTTTGTTTTCCCTGGTACGGGTGGAAAAGGATACATTCAAAATTCTCGCTTACACGAATCCTTGGTGACCTCAGAAAGCGGAGTGCATTTTACGCCTCATGTACTAAGGCGTACTTTTAGCTATGCGGCTGCCAAGGTGAGACTTGGTGACTCAGCGCGCAAGGCACTGTTGAACCACTTGAAAAAATCCGATGTAACTGATGCCCATTATTCGCCTTGGGACGTGGAAGAGTTAGCAGAATCTCTACTGGAAGTACAAGAGTTCATCTTGATGCATGCCAAGTGTTCTAAAATTGGTGACTATTCAAACGTAATAGATTTTATGGCTGCAAAAGCCGCCAACAATTAGGCCCTATGGTGGCATGGCTAAGAGAACCTTCGCATCCCAAAAACAATCTTTTTCCGCTCAGGAATTGCAGGTCTTAAAAGATCCCAGATGTGGACTTGATCTGGCAACAATAAAGGAATTACAGGATTTCGTTTTTATTCATTCGTTCGCTCAGCAAGCTAGTCCTAAGCTATCGCCGAAGCAATTGCGCGACGAAAGGGTAAAACTGCAAAATGCCGTCGCTAGATTTGAGGACGCTTTAAATGAACTAAGTGCTGAAACTTTTAGGGAGTACTTTGACAAAGACATCGACCTAATCGGTTTGCAAAAACAAATTAAGGTTTTAGGTATCCGATTGTCGAATGTAGAATCGCCTGAAGGCAAGAAGGGCAACAAAGTTATCGATCACTCAAAGCTGGTAGTAGGAGTCGCTAGAATTGTTGGCAATCCCAAAAGACCAAAAATAAGTAAGATGCAGCGCACTGTTCTATATGAATCTTATGTATCCGTTCTAGAAGTCGTTTTTGGTGCACTTCCAACAACAAAACTAAAATCGATTGATCTGGCCATTAAAAAGAATCGGAAGCAAATTGAAAGCGAACTTTTTGGTTAAGTCAAGGAATTAATTCGATTGTTACGGATCAAATTGATCTCTGACGGCATTGCGTTGCTTGTTAGAACATTTCATTTATTGCTTTTACAGCACACTTATTGACAGTGGGAGCGGGAGAATGAAAATCAAGCATTTAACTGAACACAGCAAAATTCAAGACCGTCTAGCCAATTCATTGCTTCTTGGCGAAGACAGATTGATTGACACAAAGGAAGTGGAGACCAGATTTAAAGTGTCTCGGACACGCCAATGTCGTTTACGAAAAGATGGTGGCGGTCCGGCCTTCTACATCATTAATGGTCGGATACTCTATTCCGAAATGGAATATGTTGAGTGGTTGAACGGGCGGCGATACAGAAGCAGCGCGGAGCTGCCCGACGGCTATCACGGTGAGCGTTTTGCGCATTTACCCGCCGCACGTAAAAAGGTGCAACCTAAAGCCACTGAGGGGGCTTAAAAGCGAATTACTTGATCGCTAACGTAGTCGATCAAAAACCACAAATTATTTCTTGAGAAAAAGTCCCAAGGGCTTCTGCATGCCATCCGCAGAAGCCTCCACTTTGGAGCAGCAAAAGTTAAAAAAGCAATTTTATTCAGCCAGAAAAACGATGACCGCGAGGGAGAGGAACCGTATCGGTGGATCTGCTTCCAGTGACCATTGTTTTCGAAAATGAGGAAGGAGCGGAACTCCTCGTCAGTCAACGACTTGAGGTGATCGCGGGAAAAAACTTTTTGATAGCGCTGGAAAACCAATTCCTTTTTGCCGAAATCCTTTTCGTATTGTGGGTGCATTGTTAGCGATATTTGCCGCAGTCGATCTATCGCATCAGAATTTATTGAATGAGTCATTTTTCTCCCGCCTAAACAAAACATGGGCCGATTGGGAATTGATTGCGTGTTAAATTGATCATGCCCGACGTTGGTCTAAAAGGATCATGTCAAGAAGGTTCTCGATTACTTCAGACCAGTACATTGAGGACAGGGAATTTCCGACCTTTTGAGTCAATGACGGTCTGCCTTCTCATTCCGTTTTGATATATAAATTACGCATGCCATGCACCGTCTGATGTTTATGTCGCATGGAAAAATTTTTTCATGGACAGGCACCTGTAATGAAGTGCATAATCAATTATCTAGAAGTTGGTACAGATCGCATAGCTCATTCGCCCCGCTGCAATTTGCTCATACTTCAACAATAAACAAATTTACCACTTCATCTCAAATTACTCCCCAATTCTTATGCAAAGTGCTGGTAATTGATGTGGATTCGCTCAGCCCATCAGAAAGAAGTAAAAGGATGTCACTTGTTAAAAGCAAGGACACCAAGATTGAACTTTTTGTCAGAAAATTCGTCTATAAACTTGGGTACCGATACAAATTGCATGATAAGAGCTTGCCAGGCACCCCTGATTTGGTATTCAGGAAGCGCAAGAAAATTATTTTCGTTCACGGATGCTTTTGGCATAGGCATAGTAAAACCTGTAAGCTCACTCGCTGGCCTAAATCGAAACTGGTTTTTTGGAAATCAAAACTTAAACGCAATCGAGAACGTGATCTCATTAATCAGAAAGAATTACGTGCTCTTGGCTGGAAAGTTCTGGTTGTCTGGGAGTGCCAGATACGAGAAACTGATAAGCTCACTGACCGTTTACAAGCTTTTTTGGAGGATGCATAATGAAATCAATTGAGCTTTTTGCGGGAGCCGGTGGATTGGCAATCGGAATATCCAAAGCTGGGTTTCAACATGACGCTGTCATTGAATGGGACCGACATGCATGTGCCACCATTAGAAGAAATCAGGATTTGCGCATTAAACCAGTGACGAATTGGCCTTTGTATGAAATGGACGTTCGCAATTTTGATTATTCTTCGATTCGGCAACCTATTGACCTACTGGCAGGAGGCCCTCCCTGTCAGCCATTTTCCCTTGGTGGAAAACATCGAGGAAAAGAGGATGAGCGCAACATGTTTCCGGAAACAATTAGAGCAGTAAGAGAATTGGCTCCTCGCGCGATTCTTTTGGAAAACGTGAAAGGATTACTGCGTGAATCGTTTTCTAAATATTTCGAATATATAATTCTTCAGTTGTCGTACCCAGAACTAGTTCAAAAGGATAATGAAGAATGGATAGAACATTTATCCAGATTGGAAAAACATCACACGAAGGGAAAGGAGCGAGGACTCAGTTACCGAATTATTTTTAGATTGATCAATTCCGCCGATTATGGTGTTCCACAAAAAAGAGAAAGAGTCATTATCGTCGGTTTTCGAAATGACCTTGGACTGGAGTGGTCTTTTCCAAATCAAACTCATTCTCATGACGCACTGATCCACAGTCAGTGGGTGAGCGGAGAGTATTGGGAAAATCATAAAATATCCAAGCGAAATCGTCCTTCATTACCTGAGAAGCTTCAATCAAAAATAGATAATCTGAGCGGTAAACTTTTTCCACCGCTTCACAAACCTTGGAATACGGTCCGAGATGCAATTTCAGACTTGCCAGATCCGATTGATTACGCGGGAACCGAGATTACAAATCATTGGGCAAATCCTGGCGCCAAGTCCTACCCTGGTCACACTGGAAGTCCATTCGATGAACCCGCGAAGACTTTGAAAGCAGGGGATCATGGAGTTCCTGGAGGAGAAAATACTTTAGCTTACTTTGATGGAAGCGTTCGCTATTTTACCGTCCGCGAAGCGGCTAGACTTCAAACTTTTCCAGACAACTACGTATTTCAAGGCGCTTGGACTGAATGTATGCGTCAATTAGGCAATGCAGTTCCAGTAAATTTAGCGAGAAAAATATCGGTAGACATACGAAATAAATTGATAAAAAAGGAGTCTGTAGTTGCAGCCGGACGAACCGTATAACCCACTGGACAAGAAGAACCTTGGATTCAGTGTGGCTGAAGCTTTGTTGTTGCGGCCACTTATGGCGTTACCCCCGAAAGATTCATTCTTGGGGGCGGGGATCTATGCAATATATTATCTTGGACCATTCAAACCTTATAAATCAATTTCTGAAAAAAACAAGACCTGTACACCAGATAAACTTACACCAGTTTACGTGGGAAAAGCTGTACCAGAAGGTGCTAGGAAGGGTGGGTTTGGTTTAGGCATTTCGCCGGGACCGGTTTTGTTCAAAAGATTGGCGGAACATTCAAAATCAATTTCATTAGCATCGAATTTAAATCTGAATGACTTCAAGTGTCGTTATCTTATCGTTGACGACATTTGGATTCCTTTAGGTGAATCACTGTTAGTTGAGATGTTCTCTCCTATTTGGAACAAAGTACTGGATGGATTTGGAAATCATGATCCTGGTTCGGGTCGATACAATCAGCAGCGATCGCCGTGGGATGTGGTTCATCCCGGTCGTCCATGGGCGGATAAACTTAAGCCGAATAACCGGAGCGAAAAAGAACTTTTATCAAATCTGCAAAAATTTCTTGCGGGTGAGAAAGCTGAGGTTATCCCTGATTCCAAAGTCATTATGGAAGAATAATTCTAACCTCATTACATAGTGAGGTTAAGGAAAGGACTAAACTAAGTCATTCCATTAGCTTGCTTGATGAAGTCGTACATTTTGCTCATCATAGGTGTATGGTCAAGGTCGTTTCGTGGTTTGTAATTTTCAACGATGTGACGGGCTATCTCGACTTTCTTCGCATCGTATATGGTGCCTGTTGCAGATGATTTCAACATGCAGTGCAAAGTGTACTGACCTGTTCCTTCGTCGCTATGTACTGTGGCATCGGGGTGATACGCTTTCGTAGCCGCCAACATATCCTCTTCTTTGTAATAATTTTCCGTTGTTCGACCGGCAGTAATCCAAGCAAAGCCGGGCTCATTTGGTTTGTTAAACTCATTTTGCAAGCGTAATTTAATAGGTCTAAGATGCTGTGACCCGATTCTCTTATCACTGTCGATCATGATTGCTAGATTTCTATTGAGTCGCCTAAGCGATATCAGATCCTTGACTGGTTCTGGCAACTCACCTTCTTCCGTAAGATCGCCATTAGTTTCGTCTACCAGGTCTTCAGCAGTGATATGGCTGCCTAAAGAACCGCTGTAGTACATAATGCTGTAATGTCGGCCTTCTTGAAGAGTGCCACCGGAAACAGTATCGAGCCATGCATTTAGATAAATTCTGTCAGATGGTCCTTCAACCCATATAATGCAATTAGTTTGTAATAGATCAGAGGCTCGATAACCGAGCGCAGCACATACAGAGTATTTCTCAGTCGATGTATTGACGCTGCGGACGGTAGAGCTTTCCTGCTCTTTTTGAATATGAAAAATTTGCAAGCCAGGTGTGTCAATGAAGTGTGCTGAATGAGTGGCTATGAAATATTGATTATCCGTACTCTGAAGAAAGCGTATCAAGCTTCTTTGATAATTTGGATGCATATGGTTTTCAGGCTCTTCAATACAAATTACTCGCTTGGAATTAAAAGTAGCAGCCATTGCAATGATAAGAAGAGACCTTATACCGGTTCCCAAATCATTTAAATCTCTACCTACGCCATTAATATGAACTCGCAATTCATCTCCACCAAACGATGGTCTCAGATTTAAGGTTGGTTCGTTAACAACGGCTTTTATGAAATTGGATACTTTATCAAACTTGGCTTCCTTTTCCGCATTTCCTCCAGGTGGGCGCTCATATTCAGCCAAAGTTTTTAAAATGTGCCTTCCATCTATGACTTCCCACGGTTGGCTTTCCTTTGGGTTCCGATTTATTTCTCGAATATCTGGTATTAATATTGCTTTCGCCATGGAGAACGAGGACGATTCTCTCAAATGCCAAAGAAATCTCGATAAATTCTCCATGAATCCAGCATCGCTACCGGTAGTATTTTGACCGAGGCTGTGGTCAGACAAATACTGATTCAGCATCTGTGCTTCGCACCTTCCCATAATGTCTCTTAGGTACTCGGAGTCTATTACCCATTCGGTCGGACTCTTTGAGATAGTAATGTAACTTGCCTCATCAAATGAGGGAAGGCTATTCCAAATGCCTTTAAACAAATGATGGTTTTGATTGGCTGGAAAATTTAGAAATAAAGATGCCTTCAGCGCGCTGCTTCTTATTTCTGGCGGATCATTGTGGTTGGAACTATATCCACCGCTCTTATTCTTATATTCGTTTGCAGGCCATAAGCACTCACCAATAAATCGAAGCGCATTTGACTTGCCAGCATTGTTTGGCCCGATTAATAGATTCACGGTCTTTAGTTGCGAAAACCATTGTGTTTCAGAACCATAACTCCGAAAATTTGCCAAACCAAAGCCTTTGATCTCAGACATCTTAAGCGTTCTATCCTTCCTTTCTTACAAAAAGTGTCAGACCGTGCTTATTCACAAGAGTTAGTTCATCTTGCGGTGCAACATTTGGTCCCATGATGTTTATAATTCCTGCTGTGGCTAGCTCCATTACATTCTCGTACTTCCTTCCGCCAAATTTAGGAGCCTCAGAGAGCGGAAAATTTACTATGTGCCTTACTCTTGTAACAAAGGAAATCGCCCCTGCTTCGTTTTCAGAGGGAAATGTTGATGAAACAATGGCTGTAAGCATTCGCGCCCAAAATACTGGACCTCCACTCATACCATCTGCTAGAGGTAGTGCCGCTAAGATGCGTTCCTCTCTGGATGTGCCATCAAAGTGTTGTATGACTCGCCCTTTAGTAAGTAGCGCTTTTGTCTCAAAGCCATATTCCGGGTGGTCTACGCTTCGGCAGTTGCCAAAACCAAAGCCCCAAAGTTCATCGCCTATCTTGGGAAAACCAAAGCAAATAAGCGGTTGTCGGAAACGAATATTTTGAGCAATTCCATTTACGGGGATCAAATAAAGGATAGCAAGGTCATCTATAAAAGCAGATGACCAGATGCATTTCCATATTGCTGTCTCGCCACCTACTTCAATCCCACCCAGTAGTGTCCAAGGTGCGTCAACAATTCTGGGTTCATTTGAGGGCCACGAAGGACGGTCCAGGTAGATGCCAAAAACTTCGTGAAGATTTTCAAGGCAATGCCGGGCGGTTATGGCGATTACGGTGTTGTCTTCGTTCCTAGAGGCTCCAAGAACAAATGCAGTGCCAACAGCGGATCTATTGCCATTGAATGTTGCCATTAAAACCATACACTGGTTTAAGATTGCGTCTCCAGGTTTCGCGCTACATATAGCACCGCTACTGAGATATGCAGCTCCATCAGGCTGAGAATTGGAAGTATTATTTGTCATGAAACAAAGTCATCCTGAGATTATTTTCTTTGCTGCTCAGAAAACATGCCCTTCTTGCAAAAAGTATCTCGACACCAGTACTGGATTCGGAGGCACCACAACCAAGCGTGCGGTCTTTCGTCCAGTATTTTACTCAAATGCTTTTTAACAAGGTGGTGTTTTTTTGTCGCAAGAAAATCTCTCTCTGACAAACTTACAGGAGTATCCAAATATTCGTCAGTTAGGCTTTCATAAAGTTGGTCTGTGATTTCAATTCCAGACTCCAAAATTTTATTGATTTGATATTTTGATTCTGTATAGTGTTTGGCTGCCTTCAGATGCAATTCCTTTTTGGTTCTGGGTTCGTCCACTAAATCCCAAACGGTAAGCGCCATATTTAAGAAGGCCGCCAAACCGAGGAAAAACTTGATGAGATCAGCAGTTAAAGAAAGCCCCACAGTTTTTCCTAGAGTGATCAGCCAACTATCCTGAACCCAACAAAACATAAGAAGAAACAATGAAGAAATTACAATCAACAAACTATAGAAAGTTGCCTTGCCAGAGTACTTTGCTGCCACGAAACTATGACCACTAGCTTGCAAATCAGCTTTTTTATTTATTTCTTTTAAACGAGTTCTAAATGTGCAATTTTCATCAACCAAGGCTAAACTCCTCGTTCTTGAGGTTGCCTCAAACTCTCTTTAGAAACTGAAACTGGTGGTGTAGGATTAATTGTCATTGCAGCTTGAATAAGGTCTTCTGCTGTCAGTTGTCGAGATGGAAAAGCTAAGTTTATAGCTTCTGGAAGCCAGCGAAGTCGCATGTCTGAATAAGTCATTCCATAAGGACGCTTCCCACGATTTGTTCCAGTCAGCTCTATCAGAAGCTTCATTGAATCATCTGAAATATTGACTCCGTTGCAATCTGCACGAATCAGAGCTTCTCTCTCGATCTCATTGGGACGATCAAAGTGTTCTATTCTTGATGCTCTGCGCAACACCGCAGGGTCCAATGCTTCGATGCGATTTGTGCTCACGAATACGAGAACCCGACCTGAATGTTTACGGATATCATCGATTTTTTGAATAAGTGTATTTACACCAACTTTGTCCTCATGGTGACTTTGGATCAAAGACCGAGATGATGCAAGGGAGTCAGCTTCGTCTATGATCAAAAAAGAGTACTTGTTCTTTCCGGCTTCCTCTGTAACTAGGCGAAAAGTTTCATTGATTAGATGACTCATGCTTCCCACCATTCCACTGCCTCTGACGCGAGTGCTTAACTTAAAAAGAAAAGCTGGCTTTCCGATATCGCGCGCTAATTTATCGCAACATGCCTCTGCCGTGGCTGTTTTACCGGTGCCCACATCTCCCTCAAAAACAATGAGTGGATAACGGTCGATGAGAATACCGCAAAGAGGAAGGACAGTACCATGAAACTGTGTTGACCAGTCGTTCAGAGATGCTGGATTGGTCAGCATAAGAAGATCTTTTTTTATTCTGGCATAACGATTTTCGAATCCAATCAACCGGCTGGCGGACGCTTCAATTCTTGAATCTGGCAATTCAATCTCTAGTTCAAATATACTTTGATCTGGCAACTCTACTGACTCCTTTATACAAACATGGTTTTTTTCAAACCGTAAGAATTACTGGAGTAATTTTGTTGCGACTTCTGGCTCAATGTAGGAAAGGATGTATCAAGATCACCTGTTCCCCACTTAACCTTGTTATCAGCTTGAAACTTCTCCCTTTGCGAATCTGACAAATCCCACCATTTTCTTGAATTGATCACATACACACCTAGTGAGCCATTTGGACAACGAGGCCAGAGGCTATTGCTTGGCTTGTCGCTAGATCCATATGCGGATTCGTAAATCTTGTACTTTGCGGCACGGATAGTTTTTCCATCTTCGTCATCCAGATATAGGTTGATTTCATCAAGATAGCCGGAAATGGCTTTGCGTCGAATATCCTCGGCAATCAATTTGACGTTCTCACGAGATCTTAGACCTGTACTTTGAGAAAACATATCGAAATCGGCCGTGAAATAATCGATCACACGATTTATGTCAGTTGTTGTATATGTGGCAGTAGTGGTATAGCTGTAAGTCATGATTTAGTAATTTCAAAAGATCTCCCGAAAGTAGATTTCCAATGGTCAGTTGTTTCCCCTAAAAAAGAGGAATTGCGAGCGGCACTAAGCTTTTCCCAGGCTTCAGTAGCGCATTTTACAATCTCACTGCATTCGTCCCTGGTAATTTTGCTTGTCACATTATTGTCAGCGTTAACCGGATCAAGAACCACAACCCTATCTGAAGGCCACTGTCTTACGATGCCATTTTCCGGAAAACTAATTTTTGTGGAAAGTTCATCTTGCGCTATAAAAAGAAAGAAATTGAGGAGAGTGTTTTCAATTGTCCTATGCGGACCGTGCTTGTCAAGGAGATGGCTAAGAACAAGCTCTATTGTGAAAGAGCGAAAACTATCATCTAATTCCTTGTGATTTCGCCATTGTTTGAGGAGTCTGACTACTGCAGAGAGATTGGCATATCTTTCCCTTCTGTTGCGAATGAAATCAAGCTGCTTAGAGATACTCGTTCGCACTGGTGGCAGATTTTTTGAAGAAGGCTGCCAGCCGAAGTCTGGATCTTGGTGGTCAGGGAGAACGGGGACTAAATCGACAGCCAGGTCCGACTCTCTGAAGGTAATGCCAAGAGTTCGCGGCTGAATAGAAAAATCTTCGTTTTGCTTGGATGGATAAACGGCTCTAAGCAATTCTCGAATCTTCTCATGGAGCTGTGTTAAATCAAATTGGGTACTGTCTACTTTTATAAATACCGCTATGTCCGCATCTACGCCGTACCCGTCACGAGGTCTCAATACGGTACCTTTGCGTAAAGATCCTGTTTTCAAGAATTTGATTACGCTTAACCCGTTTGTTTCACGAACTTTGGCTTCAAATCGCTCGATAAGATGGTCGACCTGTTTTAAATGCTCTTTCCGCTTTCCAGGAGGGAGTTTTAGCTTGGTTTCTACATAACTGTTAATTTGAGAATCTGTAAGTTCCATTGATTTTGCATTGGTCGCCACCCGACGGAAGCGATTTCACCCTTTATGTTTTATTTGATTCATCAATAATAAGGCCAAAATCTATACGGTTCTATTTAGGAAAAACTCATCGCTCATGAGGCTCAAATGGCACAAAACAAACTCTAAATTTACAAAACAAAGGTTTAGTATTTTTTATTGTGGAAAAGATTACACTTTCAAACATGTGATGAATAGTGCATTTTTTACACTACAGACAATACGAGAACTTAGTGTTTTTATCCAGGATGGCATTATATGTGGTATCAATATGTTGGAAAAATAAAGCGTCTGGAATATAGCGGAGCGCCTAAAAAAAGGCTAATCGGACATATATGTGTTTGGGGTAAAAAATTCAATAAGGCTGAAGTGCCACTTATTCAACCAGCCAGATCAAAAGTAGAGGAGTAGTAAAAGTCGATGTCAGAATTTAAATGCGGCGATGTAGTTCAATGCATACAGGATGCATTATTTAAAAAACAAGTCGGTACGGAGTCAACAACAAGCTCTTTTTTCGAATTGAGCAGTACACCTCATCCCTGTTATGGAATGATTGGTGTGATATACAATTTGGATTACCCAGGTAAGGTTATGGTTTGGTTTCCTAGCTTTTGGGCAGAACCAGACGAAATAACAAATCTCCCAGGGAAATGGGCAGGATTTACGCCGGACGAATTAACCAAGATTGGAACCACTGCTGTTTCGTTTCCTTACGACAAAATCAACTTGGTAGCGCAAGAGGCAGGGAATGACGTACTTCAAGGGATGAATGAAAAATTTGGAACCTCATTCAACACAATGGAAGAGTTTCTAAAACATTTTCGGGAAAAAGGGAATCCAGATTCCTTGGGACACGATTAGGTCCTGTGGTGTTACCCCTGTGTTACCTTTTACGGAAATAAATACAAAAAAGAAAACCGCCTTTCGGCGGAGATATAGAGCCTGGGCAAGAGAGGACTTGAACCTCCACGTATCGCTACACTAGATCCTAAGTCTAGCGCGTCTGCCATTCCGCCACTTGCCCGCAGGAAGACGACTCGTTGAGTCTAGATTATCAAGAATACCACAACTTTCTCGCCAAAATGGCTGTCAAGAAAGCGGAGCATTAGTAAGCTTAACGATCACAGATTTCCGGCAATATCGGTGATTGTCTTTTCAAGACTGGGCTTGAGTTTATCGAAACTAGCTGAAGGCTGTCTTATCACCTGGCAGACGACTGTTCGTGTTCCGTTCCAGACATAAATCATGTACTGCTCGGGTAGACCCTCGATCATTACTTTTACTGTTGTAGCTGTTACGGTTTTATCTTCATCTTCGAATTGAAACTTGGGTTCGATGATACTGATATTGGTGATTTTAGGGTTGTTTTTGTAGAACTTCTTCGTCAGCGGAATTGCAGCCAGGTCTATCATTACATCGGTGGGATGAGAGATTACTTCCTGAACGATTACATGGAATGGTCTGTTTTTGAATTGTCCTTTGAAAGGAATATTCGTATCTAACGAGACACCGCCATGACACTCGACTTCTGTGAGTTCGTCTTCTCTTGCGACATTCATAACTTCAAAAGTTTTAGTGGTTGCGTTTTTGACGAAATTGTTTAACGTGGCATTATCCGCTGTGGCAGTTTGCAGTCCAGTTCCGGTTTGATTGGGATCATTTTTTTCAATTTCTTTTTCTTGGTTGGTACCAGAAGCAGTGCCTTGCAAAACTTCCGGATGAGCTACAAGATATCCGCCCACTGCACCCAGAATCAGTACTGCTGCAATGGAAACTAGAAGAACCGGTGAAGGGCTTTTCTTTTGAATGACAGTTGTTTTCTTGGTGTCTTTTTGAATTGATTTTTGATCTGGAACGTATTGTTGGTGTTCGCTCGATAGCACCACTTCTGGTGGCAATGGAACTGGGCGGAACGGATTGTCTTGCAGTTCGACCGGGTCTATGGTACGGTTCTCTTTGATGTGTGGCGGGTCTGTTATGTATTCGTCATTGGGAACCTGGAGCGAAGGCTGCAATTTGTTTGCCGATTGTCTTGGATTGTTTGATTCTGCAGGATTAAACGCATTTATACGTGAATTCGAAGTGCTAGGACTTACTGCATTCATTCGAGAGTTAGACGTGCCAGGTTGTTGAATATAAGGTGTGTTGGGCGGTGGGTTAGAAGGGGTGTTGTTTTGCTCCAGAGCCTTCATCACGTCATTAGGATCGAGTCTTACCGACACTCCGGTCGCCACTAGTTTGAGATTGGCTACTGAAAGCAATTCGTTTCTGAAAGTGATCATGTTTGGCTGACGATCAATAGGCGCTTTGCTAAGCGCGGTCATCACCATTTCTTCAAGACGTGGCGGAATATTCAAGTCGGGGCGAACTTCGCTCAATCTGCGAGGAGTGTCGCTTATGTGTTTCATGATAGTCTCGATTGGCTTGCTTACAACAAGTGGTGGCACACCAACAAGCGCTTCGTAAATAACACAGGCAAGCGAGTAAATGTCAGTGCGCGGATCTATCATGTCGCCAGAGCATTGCTCGGGGCTCATGTATAGCGGGCTGCCAAAGACTTCACCAACGTTTGTGAGTTTTTTACCGTCGGGGTTTAAAAGTTTTGCAATACCAAAATCGAAAATGGTTAGCGATTCCGCACCTTCTAATTCGGGTCGAACCAGCAGATTGGAAGGCTTGATGTCTCGGTGCACAACACCGCGCTCGTGCGAGTGTGCAAGCGCGTCGCATGCTTGTGAAAAGAGCAGAATAGCGCGCTCCCACTGCAAAGTTTTTTCTTGCTTTATTAGCTGATTGAGAACTTTTCCTTCCAGATAGTCCATGATCAAGAATGGCGTCTGGTCGGGCAAGAAGCCGTAGTCGAAAACGGTTACGATGTTTGGATGGCGCAGCGAGCTTACAGCTTTTGTTTCTTGCTTGAAGCGCTCGATGAGCTGAGACATGGAGGCCTATTCTGGACGGATCATTTTGATAGCCACAAAACGATCCATCAAAAGATGCTTCGCTTTGTAGACGACGCTCATTCCGCCTTCGCCAATTGGAGAAATGATTTCGTATTTTTGCTCGATGATTTTGCCGACAAAAGGATCGTTTGAATAGTCGGCTAGTGTGGTGCCGTCTTTGGGGCACAATGTCACCCCGGCACCTGCTACCAGTCCGCACTTGGGACAGGTCATACGTGGTTCGGATCCGGCAGACTGCGACATAGATTAATTAATATACCAGTATTTGATCTGTCCCCGGGAGCAAAATCCGGAAACTATTACATTGAGTAGCTGGAATTGGCGACAGATGAGTTTTTGCTAAGATAAGCTGCCAATTCGCCACAAAGCTTCCTGCCGCCGTCGGCGTTCATGTGGGCTGTGTCTAGAAATAGATGCTCGGCTACCATGTCGCCTTTGTTTAGATCGAGGAAGGAAGCACTTTTACTTTGGGCAAGGCTACTTACACTTTGGTAGTAGGCGTCGTAAAGTCCTTGTGGCATGAGCGATTTGTTCTCTTTGGAAAGAGGCATGTTAACCAGAATTACTTTGATGTCCCTTTCTTTTGCGCGCTCAAGCAGTTTTCCAAGGAATACAGTTTGCTTATCGAATTGCTGTTTGTTGAAATGTTCGTAGCGCTTTTGGTATTCCTTGCGGCTTTGGTCCCACATTTCTTGACGTGTACCAAGACCAGTGGCGAACAAAGGTTGAGTTTCTTTGGCTCCAGTCGCAGGTTTGTCTGCTGTGGGATCTTTTAAGAACGCAACCTTGTTCATTGTTTTTTCGCAGAACTGCGAGACTTTGAGCTGATATCTGTAGCGCTTGCCGTAAAGAAAAACAAGATTGTTTAAGGCGAAATCCAGCTTCTCGGCTGGCGTTGATAGATATAGGTCCAAGTTGCCTTTGAAATCCGAGAGATCTGAAAGTCTGCTGAATACTGGTGTTCGTGTCTCGCCTGTAAGCAAATCGTCCATCATGTCTCGAGCGGAGATGCCTAGAACAACCACATCGGGCTTCTTTTTCGATTGAAATATTTTGTCAACAATCAAGTACATATCGCTCACCATCGCGCCCGGCAGAGCGAAAGCATAAGCGTCGTCGTTCTTGCCGGAGGCGCGAAGAGCCTGATTGAAGGTGACAGCGTCGTGGTGATGGTAAAAGTCTTTGATATTCGGCACGATATCGCGATCTGCCCACCAGAGTGGGGTTGCAACCAGTGACGAACCAAGCAAAACGATGCTGGGAGCTTTCTTCAAGGCTTCGTACTGGTTGACTGCAGAGTCTGCTGCCTGGAATACGGCTGTGTCTTCTTTTACTGAAAAGATGAGGCTTTTGCTAGCTAAGACCGCGGCAAAATTAGCGACGACAAAAAGTGCCAGCGCCAGGAAGAAATAGCCAGATTTTGCTTTTGCGGGTGCCATTTTGGCCAATTTTAATAGCCTCTAGGACAATTGTCATTAGCAAAAGGAAAGCTATATTTAGCTAATTCAGACATGCTGTCTTAGCGACCCCAGGGGTCTTTCTTCTCTGGCGGGTTGTAAAAATAAATCGATTGTAATAATCCAACGCAGACCAAGTCGATGATAAGCGCCGTTCCTCCATAACTCAAGAATGGAAGAGGCACACCAGTAACTGGCATGATTCCCATAGTCATGCCCATATTGATGAATGCGTGGAAAATAAACATACACATGATGCCGATGGCCATCGAGCTGCCGACAGGGTCACCGCGACTTCGAAAAGCAATGGCTAGTGCGCGCAGACAAATGACCGCGTACGCTGCCACCACAAAAATGCAGATTTTAAATCCAAGCTCTTCGCCAACTACAGCAAAAATAAAGTCTGTGTGACGTTCTGGAATAAAGGCTCCCTGGCTTTGGTTTCCTTTGCCGATACCAGTACCTGTGACGCCACCGCTGCCGATGGCAATCAAGCTTTGCAAAATGTGGTAGCCGGAGCCTCGCGGATCTGAATATGGATCTACGAAGCTAGTTAGACGTTTTTGTTGATACTCTTTCAAATGTCCCCATAAATGCGGACGTGCCCAGCCGACGCCATAGTTAGCGCCAAGGATGGCGAGAATCAAGACTATGCGCAAAACCCAGTTCATGTCATTTCGGCGCCAGAAAATAAGCAGAAAGACACCAAGCGCCGCCATGAAATAGAAAACATATTGCATTGAGTAAGCGCTCAGTACAAGGCTTACGACAGGACTTACTAGTACGATGATATCTGCAATGGTGGCACCCATCCAGAAGGATGTGCCTAAAAACATCGCGCCGAATGTGAGAGATGTTCCTAAGTCAGGTTGCTTGAAAACAAGGAATGCTGGAGGTCCTATTACAAGTAGCGTTTTGAAAATATCGAAAAAGGAGCGAATCGGAAAATGTTTGAACCAGGCGGCGATGGAGAAAATGACCACAACCTTTGATACTTCAGACGGTTGCAGTGTAAGCGGACCCAGTGCCAGCCAACGCTGAGCACCCTGGGCTGAGTGTCCTTTGATCATAACCAAAATGAGCATTCCAAGATTTACCAGATAGATTACTGGTATCACCCATGGCTTCACCCAAAAAGAGTAAGGAAT
>CAZFKB010000036.1:0-27044 GCA_964519785.1 uncultured Candidatus Obscuribacterales bacterium
CCAAAAATAATGTCATCACCGGCAATTTCGGCCGCGCTCTCCGCGCCGCCGCCTCACTTAAGTTAGTGTTGTCACTCTGTGCACAGTTCGATTACCGGCTCGCATAGGGTAAACCCAGGTAATTGCTTCTTGGCGAAGTTAGCGTTCAATAGCCAAGACTAAGACATGATCGCGACCCCGGATGGCCGTTCAAGCCTCTACCAGCGGGTTAGCAATAACGACTGGAAGAATTTTGAACTAAACTTGTAGATGCAGACTTCGGGGCTTCTTTGGACGCGAGTGCAATTCTCGCCGCCTCCACCAATTTTTTTATTCGGCTATCAACTTCTCGACTCGCGATTTTATTTCGTCACGAATCAATCGCACCTGGTCGAGTGGCTTGCCTTTGGGATCTTCTAACGGCCAATCCTGGCGCTCGAGCCCTGGAACAAAAGGACACGCTTCGCCACAGCCCATAGTAATTAGCAAGTCCGCAGTGCTCGCAAGTTCTTTGGTGAGTAATTGCGGTTTGGCAACAGTCAGATCGATATCCGTTTCTTTCATAACCGTTATCACTTCAGGATGGACACTAATGCCCGGATTTGTTCCGGCAGAAATGCCCGCTTCAGACTGGGTTATGGTGTTGTAAAACGCTGCAGCCATTTGTGAGCGACCGGCATTGTGCACACAGGCAAAGATTACTTTCTTCATTTTTTTGTTATTTGAACCGGAATAAAATCTGCATCTGGTGCACAACATGCCGATTTTGAAGACTCGAAATCAG
Source organism: uncultured Candidatus Obscuribacterales bacterium (assembly GCA_964519785.1). Lineage (GTDB taxonomy): Bacteria > Cyanobacteriota > Vampirovibrionia > Obscuribacterales > Obscuribacteraceae > Aved-18. The sequence continues at coordinate 764 of CAZFKB010000036.1, forward strand.
CGTCCTCACCATATGTAGTGGCTACATCGGTTGTATGAAAAGATTCCCAGGCGATACCTTGTGGATCATGAACCCAAGTTTTATCGGCTTTGGCATAACAACAAGTCGTCTGCTCTTGCTCAAGAATTGGTTGTTGAGCGGCTTTCAATCGCGTAGAAATTTCTTTGAGATCGTTTGCATCTTCTACTTGAATGCCTAAGTGATCTAGTCCCGGTTCGCGCCCGCGAGTCGATATGGCAAAGTTGATGCGCGGATCTTCTAGCATCCATTTTGCGTAATCTTCTTTTTTCACTGTAGGTGCGGTGTCAAAAAAAGTGGAGTAAAACTGAATAGACTGTTCTAAATCTGCCACCGCGACGTGTACGTGGAACCTTTTCATTGACATTTGCCTCCATTGTCTGAGCAGCAATTTTCCAGTAAGAAATCTAGAAGGCGCTGCATATGCTCATAATTTGCCGAATATATAATTGATCGGCTTTCTCTTCGAGATGTTATCAATCCCGAGTTAGCCAATTCCTTTAGATGAAACGACATGGTCGCAGGTGGCAACCCGAAATGCTCGCTCAGCTCTCCTGCCGCCATTCCCTGATTACCTTTGCGGACCAGAAGCCTGAATACATCCAGGCGTGAGTCCTGCGCTAATGCGCCCAATGCTTTAACTGCGTCGCCCGTTTTCATATTTCCAATATTATCGAAATAACTACAGAAAGTCAATCGGATTATTTCAGCGGTTGCTATTAATGATTCCCTTGATAGCAAAACGCACTTATTAAAAAAATGGGCATAAACTTTAATTAGATTCAAACACATTTTGTACCCTGGCTATTAAATGATTGCTCAGGCAGAATTGTTTGTTTATGGCAATTGTTTATCGCGTCCCATCTACAATACGAATGATGATTTTTCGGTTGCAGTGATGACGGTCCATAGGATGAAACGTTTGATGGTTGGTATGTTCACCCCGACGCAGAATCGAAGAGCTTCGCGACCGCGTCCTTCCCTATACAAAGCAGAAGAGAAGCCTAACACGCACTGGAGCAATTGGCCAGACGGTGACACCTTGTGATTCGTTTATTCATTTAGCAATTCGAATCCCAAATCCAAAGCAAGTTCACGAGCAATGTCAACTTCTACGATAGTTTCTACTGTGCGCATCACATTACGCTCAAACAACAGCTTAACTACCAGCGGCACATCCAATCCAAGTACCGATGCTAGCTCGCGCACGGTAAGCGGTCCATTGATTCTCACCGTCTTTGGCTTCACTTACTACCTTTAACATCGACTTGTTTTTGAGTCTCAGATCGATTCAACTCAGCATTTTTCAGCATGTCTTTTTCTTTAGGCAACTTCTTCAAAATTTCGATTGCCTTATCGTACTGCACAAGGGCTTCTTTGAGGCGATCTTTGCCACGATAAAAATTAGCCAAATCTAAAACGCCTGTGGCACCAAGTTTGGTGCTAAGCTTCTTTCTCTTCTCTAAGGAGTTTATTTTATCCTTTAGAATTTTCTCTGCGTTAGTCGCTTCCTGCTCAGCCTGGCTTGGAACCGGTGGAGAGCCAAGCATTGGTGGAGCTTGCACTTGTTGATTCTTTGAAGGAACACAAGGTTTACCAGCAGTGCGCTGCGGCGTTTGAGCAAGCGCACCAGTCATAAATAATCCAAACGCAGCGACTAAACCGCTCGCCATTTTAAAAGCAGGAAAAAGTCGGTCGCGCAACGACCGTAACGGTCTTGGGCAATCATCAGTGATTACCTTACCTTTGGAATCGGAAAAATAGTTTAGGCAAACACTTCCGTCATTTCTCACCTGCAAAAACTCTTCGGCTTCGCCTCTAGTCATTGAAGAGAGATTATAAACATTGAGACAACACTCGTTGCAAAAGCGCTCACGCTCATCGCCGACCATTTCGTCCCAGTTTTGGCTGCACGGCTTTGCCAGGCTGACCTTGTCCAGAGCAGTTTCTTTATTATTGTCTGTCATATGCTGTCCTCCGCCTGTTTATGCCCGCCACTCGCCGTTTTGGTGCTTTTTGTACTGCTTTCTTATCCATCTCATTAATGTTATAGCTTTAATTCTACCCGGAAAAATGCCAGTGCCCGTATCGGCGACAGGTACAGGGAATTCGAACAAAACCGGTTCGTTTTCATGATTGAACTCAACTTTGTACCAGAGTTCGTCATCGCGATAACAAGAAAACTCAGCTATCGTACCTTTGACCAGATTTTTAATTGAATAATTCATAATTGCAACCTCAAAGTATACGCGCAAAGACACGTGCAGCATGACACTACATGCAACACCATCAAGCGCTAATGTAAAAAATTCTTTTATATCGCGAGCGCGCTAATAACTATTTTTCATTTGCTTAGCAATCAATTTGTACATTTTGTGCATTTGACAAAGTTCTATTCAATGCTAGAGTGGAGAAACTAATTCTCTGAAAGCAAGTTTTGGCTTGCCCTAAAAATGAAAAAACATTCTCGTGTTCAGGTTGCGCAGGAGGCAGCCAGATTCATGCTCGATGGCGCGGAAAACGAATATCTACATGCCAAAGAACGAGCAACTCTCAAACTCGGAATTAGCGGCCACAACCTATTTCCTAGCAATAAAAAAATTAAATCAATGATTTCGCTTCTAGCAAAAGTCGAGCTAGGAGAGACTGAAGTCAAATCACGAGTGCGACGCATGCGCGAAATAGCGCTAGAGCTCATGCTAATCATCGAGGAACATGACCCATTTTTGATTGGCTCTACTCTAAGCGGTAAAATAAGAGCTACCTCAGACATAGATTTGCACGCATATGCCGATAGTCCACTCGAGATTCAAGAACGACTCGAAATGTGCGGATACAAAGACATCGAACTAGAAGAAATAGAAAACCTGAAAGGCTATTTCATGCATTTAAAATGGGAAGAAAATGGGTTTCCTGTGGAGATTACCGTATATCCCTGGAAAAAGAGAGACGAAAAACCTATATCTTCAGTTACAGGCAAACTGATGAAACGAGCCGATATTGCAGCCTTACGAAAGGTTCTCGCCAAGTAGCAGATTGCTCTTGCGGGCTATTCTGAAACAACGCTAAGACGACATGAAACTTGCAAAGAAAGTGGTAAAGTTGTGCAGTATTCACGTGGGATGAGCGTCATGGCAAAAAAAATACTACTTCCTTTAGGCATCATTCTGGTGGTGGCAATCGCTGGAATTCTGGTTATGGCAGCGATGAAACCTGATACGTTTTCATATCAGCGAAGCATGGTAATGAACGCCCCACAAGAAAAGATTTATGATCTACTGATCGACTACCACAACTGGAATCGCTGGTCGCCATACGAGAAAAAAGATCCCAATATGAAACGAACCTTCAGTGGTGCCGAATCTGGTGTCGGTGCAAAATATGCATGGTCGGGAAATGATGAAGTCGGCGAAGGACATATGGAAATTGTTCGAGCAAAAAAACCAGTGAGTATCAACATCGGGCTACACTTCACTAAACCGTTCCAGGGCGATAATGATGTAATTTTTTCAATATTACCTCATGGAAAAGAGACTGAAGTTACCTGGTCGATGACCGGATCAAATCCATTTATGTGCAAACTCATGGGTACCTTCATGGACATCGAAAAAATGTGCTGTGACGATTTCACCAAAGGTCTTACAAACTTGAAAAACGAAGTGGAAAAAGATCAATCCGCGCAACCAGACATTCAAGAAGCACAGCCTGAGTCAACCTCAAAAGAGTAAGCAATATGCGAAAATCAATATTGTTGATGCTTATTACAGCGGCGACTTGGACAATCGGCACAGCAGTTTTTGCTGATTCGAACAAGGATAATTTGAAACTTCCAGAAGAGATTGGTCGTAAAGAAAACTCAGGCGATATGAATCTCTTGCAATTACAGCCAACTGTTTTAAACGAGAGACATTACACATCAGGCAAGTCTGAGCGCAAGCAAAGAATGTCACCCACACTTCCGGAAGGGGCACCCATCCCAGACAGAGATCCAACACCAGCAGAAAAAATAGACAAAGCGGTGAAAGACAAAATCGGTTCGATGAAAGATCAAGACGCCGAAATAAAATTGAATGTAAGCTGCACTACATGCTCTGAATCATTCATCAGTTTGCTCAAACAAATAAAAGGGCTGGACATAATAAAAGTAGATACAGAGTCCAAAACGATCGCACTTAAATTACCCGCGAACTCTGTTGGATTGCTTGCCCAATACACAGGAGTATTCAAAATACGCCTCTACGGAATACCTCAGGCGAGCTAATTCCAGGTTTCAAAGTAATGCGACTGATTTGGGTTTCTTTTTGTTCCCGAAATCGCATAATGTTAGTTTAAGCCCACAGGCGCCGAATATTGCCTACAATTCTCGCTGCTGATTGCGAGAATTTTTCATCAAAGGGCTGTGTTATGAAATTACAAAAATCAATTATTAATACTTTTCTGTCTGCAACTCTGGCACTCAGTATAGGGTTGTCTACCTGGACAGCATCTCAAGAAGCCGGAGCTACTGCGCATTTCACCTATGGACGCAGTCAACGTAACGCTTCCCAGAGCAATCAATACAGACCTAGTAATGGCACTCTTAATATATTTGACGAACATGGTAGCTTGAAAAATGTTTGTCCCTTACAGAACACATCTGTCCAAGCCGATATCGCGGGATATGTTGCGAGAGTAAATGTCGAACAAGTTTTTTCCAATCCAACTAATGAAACCATAGAAGCCACCTACGTTTTTCCTCTCTCCGACACCAGCGCAGTCGATGCGATGACGATGAAAATTGGCGATCGCACAATTAAGGGCGAAATAAAAACAAGAGCGCAAGCAGCCCAAATCTATGCAACAGCAAAATCACAAGGAAAAACGGCAGCCTTATTAGATCAAGAAAGAACCAACATTTTCACCCAGTCGGTGGCGAACATTCCTCCTCGTGCCACCATTCGTATCAACATAAAATACGTGGAGTACTTACCTTTTCAAGACGGTGAATACTCCTTCGTATTTCCGATGGTTGTAGGACCAAGATTTATGGGTGGCGCTCCAGATCCCGAGCGAATTTCGCCACCTGTAGCTGGTGAAAAAACTCGCGCTGGTCACGATATTTCTTTGAAAATAAACATCAATTCTGGATTCGAAATTTCAAACATCAATTCCAAATTACACAAAATAGAAATTAATCAAGCTGCCAAATCGACGCAGATTTCTTTAGCGAAGTTCGATTCAATTCCCAACAGAGATTTTGTACTTAGCTGGAAAGCGGCTGGAGACAGCATCAAATCTGGATTTCTAGCACACAAAAATGGTGATGCCGGTTTCTTCAGTCTCATGTTTTTGCCACCACAAGCAATTAAGCGCGAAGAAGTCGCTCCAAGAGAATTAGTTTTTCTTGTCGACAAATCAGGATCTCAACTCGGACTTCCTATTCAAAAATGTCGCGAGACCATGGTTTATGCGCTCGACAGAATGAATGAACATGACACTTTTCAATTGATTGCCTTCGATAACACAATAGATAAGTTGTTTGACAAACCGATGCCAGCGACACAAGAAAATATCTTGGAGGCAAAAAAATGGGTATCGCAACTAGAAGCTAATGGTGGCACCAATTTAAGAGCCGCAGTTGATGAAGTTTGTCGTCAACCTGCTCCTCAAAATAGACTTCGAATTTGCGCGCTTCTAACAGACGGATATATTGGAAATGACCGGGAAGTAATAAGCGATGTAATTAAATATCGCGGTGTGTCACGTTGGTTTACTTTTGGTACAGGCAATTCGGTGAATCGCCTTCTGCTCGACGGCGTGGCTAAAGCTGGCGGCGGCGAATCTGAATTCGTGCTTCTTAACACATCTGGCGATAAAGTAGCAAAGGACTTCTACGATAAGTTATCTAGTCCTGTTTTGACAGATATCAAAATCGAATTCGAAGGAGTTAAAGTCAAGGACGTTCAACCCTCAGTCATAAACGATATCTGGGCAAAACGACCGCTTTATTTGACAGGCAAATATCTCAAAGCGGGGGCCGGTTTCGTTCGCATTCGTGGTTTACGGGGCGGCAAAGCTTATGAGCAAAAATTAGAAATACGACTACCTGAAAAAGATACCGAAAACAGCGTTTTAAGCTCAGTGTGGGCAAGAATGAAAGTAGACGAACTCACGCAGGCATTAAATCTGGTATCACGCCTCGATTCAAAAAAGGAACTGGAGCAAAGCATTGAAAGCATTGGTCTCGATTATCACATCATGACTCAATTCACCTCATTTGTCGCAGTTGACGAGTCAGGGCAGACACACAAACCCTCAGACAAAAAGATAGCAGTTGTCACCGAAACTCCTCAAGGCGTAAGTCTCAAGAAGATTCTTCCGATAGGAACTCCAGAGGATATAGGTAGAGTCGAAGGACCAAGAGACATGAATATGTTTCAAATAGAACCGACAGTTATGGACGAAAGACACTACACTACAGGTCGCTCGGAAAGACATCAAAAAACTTCTCCCACGTTACCTGCGGGTGCGCCAATACCTGACAATGATGGGATCCCCGCTGAAAAAATCGATCCGGATGTCAAAAACAAAATTGCATCGTTAAAGGATCAAAGCGAGTCGCTCAAACTAAAGCTCAGTGTTCAGACTTGTGCAGACTCGTTTATAAAATTGCTCAGGCAACTCAAAGGCATAGAAATTCTCAAAGTTGATGCTGAGACAAAAAAAATTACAATCAAATTGCCAGCTAAAATGATCAATACGCTATCGCAATTTAATGGAGTTCTAAAAATCAGCTTAGAAAACTGGCATTAAGCAAATTGACCTTGCGAGCCACCAGCTCCACGGTCGAATACCTTAGCTAGAAGCATTCCTGCAATAAACCCACCAAGGTGAGCCAAAAAAGCTACGCCACCAGTTTCGCTGTCTTCTATTCCCAACGCAGATGAAAACTGCGACACAAGTTGCATAACAAACCAGAGACCAAGAAACACACCGGCAGGAACATGAACAATGCGAGAAAAGCCTCCCATCGGAAGCAGCGCTTGCACTGTTGCATGAGGATAAAAAATGAAATAAGCACCAAGCACACCAGATATGGCACCACTGGCACCAATCATTGGAACGTTGGATGCTCCACTCAAAAATACCTGAGCCATTGCGGCACAAATACCAGTTATCAAATAAAAGAATAAGAAACCAATATGACCCATACGGTCTTCGACATTATCGCCAAATATAAACAAGAACCACATATTGCCGATGATATGCGCAAAGCCACCGTGCAAAAACATCGAGGTGAAAACATTGACGATTTGCCCCAAGCCAAAATGCCCAAGAAAGTCGGCTGGTATCAAACCATGCTCGCCAATAAACGAATTCAAGGCAGAACCCTGACCCAACTCAATCATGAAAGCAAATGCATTCAAGAGGATGATTAGCCAGCTAATTGCCGGTGCAATACTTGATTGAACATCGTCACGTAAGGGAATCATGCAAGCCTTATAGCTTACTTAGGTCGAGCTGGTGCAACTGGCGAACTCCAACTATCTGGCGCTAGTTTTTCTTTGACTGTGGCGGGGAAGGAGCGAGGCTTAAATGGTTGTGCCAAAAGTGAAACATCGGCACCACTCCATTGATCTTTCATCACTGGCGTTTGACGAGCGGCTTCGTCTTCTTTAACTTCGCGCGCAACCGTGTCTTCCATATGAGCGAAAGCATCTTTGATTTTTCGTTTCTCCAAAATCGCTTCCATTAAGTGCTTGGTGAAGACGCCGTTTGCGTAACGCTTTGATTCCCAGGAGCGCTCGTCGCTTTTGCTTGAACAAATCACCATTTGTCCGGTTCCTGCAACCTGCTCAGGATCGATGTTGCGCGGGTCGTCTCCATCTTTGGCGTTGGCATCGGCGGCACCAGAGTGACAAGCATCAAGGACGATTAGAATACGGTCTGTGGGAACGCGCTCTTTCATCAACTGAGTCAAATCGTTCACATTGATACCACTTGCAAATAAACTTGTTTTTGAAGTGTCATAAGCAATCAAATAGTTCTTGGGTCTATATCCTTTTTCAACCTGACTGGAATCAGCTTTTGCCGGACTTCCGTGGCTTGAGAAATAGAAAACCACAAGATCGTTAGGGTCGGCCACGCGCGGCAGAAACTTATCGCCAAGCTCTTCCAGAATGCGACGCTGAGTCGCTTGCTCATCCAGTAAAAGGCGAACGTGGTCACGTTTGAAATTACATTTTGCCACCAAAAATTCAGCGAAGTCTCTTGCATCTTTGGCACTATATTTCAGTTTGCCAATTGTTCCGTCCTGAAATTTACTGATACCAACTACTAGCGCCCACTTATCGTCGATTGGCTTGTCTGAGGCTTTTGGACCCTGAGTCAATACAGTAGTCGTTTTATTTGGAGTTTGTGTAGTAGTTGTTGTTGTGGAAACATTTGTGCTTGGAACATAAGGTTGTTGTGCCACCACTGTGCCACCACCACTTTTCTGCTGAGCTATTTGTACTGCAGTGGTACTGATTGCAGTGACCCACTTATATTGTGGCGATAATGAAACAGCTTGCTGACCGATCATATTAGCCTCAGCTACTTTTCCTTGCATGCCATTCCACAACGCGGTGATTGCAAGCAGTCTCGAGCGAGTGAGATTTGAAATGGGAGTAATGCTGTTGCCTTGATCAATCAGCTGTTTACATCCGGCTTCATCACCTTTGAGAGCACGAGCCAGTGCGCATTCTGAAATAACAGGAGCAGCCTCAGCTTTTTGAGCGGGTGTGCTCGAATTGAAAATATTCATTGCAGCTGAAACTTCAGCTTCAACTTTGTCAAATTCGTTGTTTCGTCCGTAAACCACAGCTCGTGCAGCATGGTCGTAGGCGCGCTCATATTGCGTATTTCGAAGCGAAGCAGCCTTTTCCAGGTCGGCCAAAGCCTGTGGATAATTGTTGATAAGGCTGTTTAAATAACCCCGTTGAAACCAGAACTTAGCTTCGTTTGGTTTCTTGCTTATTGCTACGTTCATATCGACCATTGCCTGGTCATAATTACCCAGAGCAGCAAACGCCATTCCGCGCGTCATGTAGCAAAGTCCTTCGTTAGGGTTGAGTGTTCCAGCAGACTGGAAATCATTTCCAGCAGCCGAAATATTGCCCAATTGAAAATAGATGAGTCCGCGGCTCAAATACAAAGACCAGAAATTCGGATTGTGTGGATTGTAATTAATTAAAGTGGTCAGAAGAGTTCCGGCTTCCTGATAACGTCCTTCAGCCTCGAGCGCTGCCGATTGCTGAATCACATTCTGAATTTGAGCTTGCGTCTGCGCCATGGCCGCTTCGGGCAACGCTGTCTGCCAGATAAACGAGAAAGTAAGAGCTAAGGTACAAATTGATTTGGGTAATTTCATTGTCAAGCGTTAAACTTTTACCGGGGTTTCGCTAAGGTAAGGCACTATTATAATAAAAATCCATTATATAAGTTGGGGGAATTATTGTGCAAAAGTTACTTCTGAGCGCTGCAGCAGCCAGTTTCTTGGCTTTGCCTTGCGGAATTGCCATGGCTGAAACAGCACAGGAGCTCGTTGATAAGAGTCACAAACTTTACGAGCAAAGAGACCTCAAAGCATCCCTTGAAGCAATGAACGAGGCTATCAAGCTCGAATCCAAGAATGCCACCTACTATTTTGAGCGGGCAAGAATCAAACGCTCTTTAGACCAGCTCAAATCTGCTATCGACGATTATTCAAAGAGTATCGAACTAGATCCAAAAGTTGTTGAGGTCTGGTACAACCGCGGATTACTCAAATGGGCGACGAACGACAAAGATGGTGCAGTCGCAGACTGGAACAAAGCAATAGAAATCAATCCCAATTATGCAAATGCCTACAACAATCGCGGCGTTTCAAAATGGGAAGCCGGTGACAAAGAAGGTGCACTACAAGATTACAACGAAGCTATTAGACTGGATCCAAAACATCCTGAAGCCTACAGCAATCGCGGCGTAGTGAAACGCGCTATGGGCGACATGAAAGGCGCACTTGAAGATTATAAAATGGCTGCCGAAGTAAATCCCACGTCGTCTGTCTTTGGCAATCGCGGCAACATGAAAGTTGCGACCGAAGACTATAAAGGAGCAATCGAAGATTACACAAAGGCCATCGAGCTAAATCCGGACAACCCAGAATATGTTTACAACAGGGCACTAGCCCGGCTGGATGCTGGAGATTATGAAGGCTCGATTGAAGATGCCACCAAAGCAATCGAGATGAATCCAAAAGACGAATCTGCTTACGAAACCCGAGCTAAAGCAAAAAGACAAAAAAACGATCTTGAAGGTGCTCTGGCAGATTTAAACAAAGCCATATCTTTAAATTCCAAGCATGCTGCATCATTTGCTGAACGCGCGCTCGTTTACAAAGACATGGAAAACTACAAAGCTGCACTTTCTGACCAAAACAAAGTGATTGTTCTTGCTCCAAACGTGAGCGATAACTACTTGGAGCGCGGCGTAACCAAAGAAGATCTTGGCGATTTGGCGGGGGCACGTGACGATTTTTCCGAAGCGATTCGTCTTGAAAAAGACTCTGCTGATGCTTATTTTAATCGCGGCAACATCAAAGACAAGTTGAAAGATAAAAAAGGTGCGCTCGAAGATTACAACGAAAGTATTCGACTCGACGGCGCTCAAGCTGATGCTTACAACAATCGCGGACTAATCAAAGAAGACCTGGACGACAGAAAAGGAGCAATCGAAGACTACAATAAAGCTCTTGAGATTGACCCCAAATACGCCACCGCCATGTCTAATAGAGCTGGTGCCAAGCTCGATTTGAAAGACCTCGAAGGCTCGATGAAAGACTATAACACAGCTATTGAACTGGATCCTGATTTTGCTGATGCCTATCTTGGCAGAGGCATTTTGCAAATCGAACTTGGCGATGGAAACAAAGCCATCGAAGATTTCAAGAAAGTCTTATCGCTCGACCCCGAGCGTGCACAAGCGCATTGCCAGATGGGAAGCGCACTGCAAGTGTTAGGCAAGAATGAAGAAGCTATCGAAGAATATAACCAGGCAATTAAAATGGATCCCAGAGATTTCGTTTCTTATGTCGACCGCGGATTTTCGTATCTTATTTTGAACGATTTGAAAAAATGCATCGAAGATAGCAATCATGCAATCAAGCTTTCCACCGAAGATCCAGCACCATATTTGAACAAAGCGCTCGCTTTGTGTTTGCAAAAAAATTATGGAGCAGCTGCTGAAACATTCAGACAAGCATCAAAGGTCGGCAAAGATCAAGATGTTAATTTGCGCGCACACGTACTTGCTGCCCTCAATTTGAAATGTGCAGGACAAGAACAAGAAGCGCAAAAAGAGCTTGAAAAAGCAAAAGAGATTGCTGGCGAGAAAAATATGATTCACGTGGTTCATTTCATCAACGGAAAAGGTGAGGCTGACAAAATTGTTTCAGCATCGAATGATTCAGTGTATTCAACAGTTGCTCGCACTTATCTAGGAATGGAACTTCTGCTTCAAAAGAAAATTGAAGAAGCTAAAAAACAATTGCAATGGGTTGTCGACAACGGCAATAGTAAATGCGATGAATATTATTTGGCTAAAGGTCTTATAAGCCTAGAAACTCTTCCATAGCAGGCTTCGCCAGATCCTGCTGACAACAGTTTGGTTCACCGACTGAAATGAGGTACACTATGCCCCATCCGCGGACTCTCATCAGGTTATCCAGGAGGTATTCATGAGATTAACCAGGACAGCCGTCCTTTCGCTAGCAGCACTCGCCACTTTGTCCCAATTGGCTCAAGCTGCAGATACAAACAACGCTAGAAGCTTATTCGTTGAACAAGCCAAAAAGCCGACCAAACCCATTAATATGGGCGTCTCCTATTGGCTCGAACTCGAGCGCGATGGTAAAAAACAAAGAGTCAGCAACAAACACAAATTTTTAAATGGCGATCAGTTGCGCATTCATGTCAAACCAAATGCCGACTCATATGCATACATCGTCATGATGCAAGGAAGCAAAGGCGACAAAGCCGTTTTGTTCCCCACAGCAGACAAAGAAGATAACAAAATCAAAGCAAACAAAGAAGTTGTTCTTCCTACCGAAGACAAATACATGAAGTTCGACAACACACCAGGACTTGAAACTCTTCGCGTAATTGTGTCGCGCAGCAAAATCGATCCTGAAAAACAATTACAAGACAAGCCAAAAGAATCAGTGAAAATCACTCACGAAGAAGACACCAAGAGCGACAAAGTTCCAGATGGAACTGTTGTTTGCATCGTAATGAATGGTGCCAAATTCAACGGCGCTCGCAACCTGACTGTCGAAACAGACAAGAAGGAAGCGGAGAACGAAACACTGGTAGTAAACAAAGATCCAAACAAAGCTTTGACTATCGATATCGCTCTCAATCACGTCAAAGGCGATAAAACAGCGAAGAAAGACAAACCAAAAGCTGAAGCCAAAGAAGACAAAGACGACGAATAATCGTCGGACTCAACTCGAACTAAAAAAGAGGAGGAAATGATTTTCCTCCTCTTTTGATTTTGCGATTTTTTGTTAATCGTATTAGCCTTGCGGCTTAGGCAGTTCGGGCATCACTATTGTGTAATCGCCATTGGCGTTTGTATACATATCAACAAAGCGCTTGAGCATTACTTCAGGGCGCTTCATCAGCTCGACTCGCAAGATAGTGGTGACATTGCATGTATTGTGCATACCCTGGAAAATAAATTCAGGACATGCAGTGTCAAAGAGCATGCACGCAAGCGCTCGGTTGCGCTCGTTTTTGTCGAATCCCTGAGCGTAAATTTTGTCTGCTTCGTTAAACATACGATTAGCTTCATGAAAAATTGCAGCCTGGCGCTGCTCATTGAGCGGGAAGCGACGCTTGCTTTTATCCAAATTGACATTGGCATAAATCAAATTAATTGCCGCATGAATATTCACCGCTTCGGTAGGAGAAAGACCTTCTTTTTTGTCTTTTAGATGCGCTTGCAATTCTTTCAACTCTTCCTCCACACCCTTGATACCGCGCGAGTATTCGCTGACGGTGCCGGCAGGAAGAATAGCCCTCGTTTTAGGCACACTGCTCATTTTCTTGTTAATTTCTTCATCCGACATTATGCCGGGAAAAACGCGAGCATACTGACTCTCTGAGCCTGGCTTTGGCGAATCAGGCGAGAAAGCACGATGAGGAGGAACAGATTGGTCGTGAGCTTTATCGGTAAAATTCATCGCTGATACCAACTGATCAGCGCCGATCCAGCCGTTACATTTGACTCCCCATTGATTGAGCAGCAAAAATTCGGTGGTACCATTTTTTTGTCGCTTATCTACAACGTTGACTACATGTCCGCCTGGTGCATTCATTCCAAACACAGCAGCGCGCACATCAGCAGCGATAATCATAGGAGCGTTGTTAGCATCGAATACTTGAATGAATTCAGCACCTGATTTCACGTCGTGTATATTTGTCGCCTTGTGTTGTGAGCCAGGCCAAAGCGGTCCCACTGCCAAATTAGAATATCCAGGACTTAGCTTTGTTTCCACAGCTGCCACGTCATCGGCTCTGAACATCGGCGCCGAAACAGGTTTGCCATCGCTCATAACCACTGGTCCGTCCCAGCCTTGCAATTTATACCTGTCTCCATTGTCTTCTTTGCCGTATTGTCCGGGCGGGTCTGTAGCATACAGACAGTTGTAAAAGTTTTGACTGTGAAAATTACAAAGTAAGTGATTCATTCCTTGCACAAATTGATCGCGTGCCCCTACGCCGAAGAGTTTTGGATCCCAGGCAACAACAGCTTCTCTGTCACCTTTTAAGTATCTTGGATGATATGCAATTTTGACACCACGCCCACCGTCGTTACCAGGCTCCGGTTGGGGTTGGGGTTGGGGTTGGGGTTGGGGCTGTGGTTGCGGCTGTGGTTCAGGCACGACAGCTGTAGGATTTGGTTGTGGTTGAGGTTCAGGAGTTGGTGTCACATTTGGTGCACTACCGTCTCCTGAGTGACTGAGAGCAACTTCAATAACAGTGGGTTCATTCGCATTGGCTCCTTTGAAATAGACCAATCCGCTTCCAGATGTTTTTTCGCCGAGCTTATAGAAACCGTCTGCAGAAACAACCGAGACATTTCCTATTTGTTCAGGCAGCCCGGAAAGTGAATCACCATCGACTTTTGCACCTCTTAGTGACATTGCTTTGCGCTGCTCGAGCGGTTGGCGCGACAGAATAACGACCATATTTTCGGTGCCTGGATTATTATCAAAACGAATCAGACCCCTTGGCGGCACAACGTATTCTTTGCCAGGCTCAAGCGAGTTGTCTTCACCAGGAGGCGGGTACAAAAGGGCTTCTTTGCCGGTGCTTCCTTGCATAGCTATATAACAGTATGCTTTGGCACTGGTTTTCAGGTGCAAACGCAAGGCGTCGCCGCTTTTAAAAGAAAAACGGTTGTTGCAAAGAGTTACTGGCACGCCATCGCGATGCAGTTCCAGACAATAAGCAGCTGTAATTCCGCCTTCAGAAGCCTGGGTTTCATCTTTCAGTTCTTCGTAAAACAGGTCTTTTGCATTAGATGGTGCAGACCATGCCGGATTATTAGCGGTTTGGCTAACGGCGAAAATGACCAGTAAAACAATCGCTATAAACTGGTTAAAAGCCCTGAAAGTGCGCATGAACGACTCCCCGTTTGAAGGATTTTTGAGATATAGTAGACTATCACATTTCAGGAACGGCGGGAGTGCATTATGAACGTGGTAAGAAAGTCTGGTCTTCTGGCATTAGGTCTACTCTTCTCGACGATTTTCTTAAGCGAATCTGCCCACGCCGGACAAGCAAAAGACCTCTTCTATCAACAATTGGAAGAGGGTTCAGCCACAAACACAGGCATCAGCTATTGGATTGAATTGCGTCGGGGCAAAACCATGAAAAAAGTGGACAGCCGCTTTGCATTCAAGAGTGGCGACCGCATTAAAATTCACCTAACATCCAATGTAGATGGTCATGCTCACGTGGTCTTACTCCAAGGGACCACAGGAAGCAAAGCAGTGTTATTTCCAGTTAAGGGAAAAGATGCAAGCAATTTCATCCGCAAAGGTCGTGACATGGCTTTGCCAAGCTCAACTTTCCTAGTTTTCGATGCCAAACCTGGAAAAGAAAAATTGCGCATTGCAATATCGCGCAAAAATTTAAACACAGCATTATTGCTTCAAGACAATCCCGGCACTCAAATTGCAATGGCCAGTATCACTAACAATCCTGCAGTGGATGCCACCCAAGGCAACAATCAATTAGTGGTGGCATTTCCCGAAGAGAACAAAGCGCCTGCAGCCACAGTAGCCAATAACGATACTTCCGCTACTGACGCCATTCCCAACGCAATCCCAAATGAACCCGACGAAGAATTGTCGAAAGATCTTTTCCGCGAAGATTCCAAACCGAAAAAACCAGTGGTACACAAACCATCCACAAGTAAACCAAAACCGCATGTCGCACACAAACCAGGTGCACACAAGCCCGGCGCTCATCGCCCACCTGTAGCTGTTACACCAGCGCCTCAAACTATTGTTGTGAATAATAATCCTTCTGAAGTCCTGTTTGCTGAAATAATTCTGGAGCACATGTAAGTGAAATTAAAATCGCTTGCTCTATCTGCATCATTAGCTCTTTTATCTATTGCGACTGTGCCCCTGTACGTTTCGGCTCAAGGCAATGCCAAAGACTTATTTTACGAAGAAATGAAAGAGCAGACCAACGCTTCTTTTGGAGCTGCCTACTGCATCGAACTTCGAAGATCCGGACAGCCAGCCTTTCTTTGTAATAACCGATACTCATTTCAAAGCGGCGACAGCATTCGTTTGCACGTAAAAACTAATGCTAATCGTTATGCATATATTTTGTTGACTCAGGGCTCAAGCGGAAAGAAAGACGTATTGCTCTATCCTCAAAATCTAAATGAAGACAATCTTGTAGTCGGCGGCAAAGAGCTGGTTATTCCACCAAAAGGAATGCTTACTTTCGACAATACAGTTGGCGCTGAAGAAATCTGTCTGATTTTGACGCCACAAAAAATCACGGACCAACGCTCACTTGCAGCAAACGGAGTACGCATCAATTCTGATTTACTGTCGGGAACCCCTCAAGATGTTCAGGGCTATAAAGTCTATTCAAACGATGGTGCTTATTCCTATTCTTCGGGCAAAACCGGCGCTCCCGGAAGCGGTCAGGTTTTCGTGGTCAATCCAAGAGGTAGTAGCGAACCTACATCAATAAAAATTGTGCTCAATCATGGCTCGTCGAGCACAAGCCCGCCTCCTATGCCGCAACCGGAACCAAATCCAACACCTTCGCCAAGCCCAGCCCCCACTCCCCCAACAGTGAAACCGCCATCTGCAAGTCCAAACAGTGCGGTCACAGATAAATGGGCATTTATTGTAGGAGTGAACAAGTTCAGAGCTGGAAGCAATTTACAGTTTTGTGTTCCAGACGCGATGATGTTCAAAGAGTTTCTGGTCAAAGAGTGCGGCTTTGCACCAAATCATGTTTTATGCCTCACAGACGAGAACGCCACCACACGCAATATCAATCACGTAATGAAAAACCTTTTGCCTCAAGGCGTGCAAAAAGACGATCTGGTTCTTCTGTACTTTTCTTCCCATGGTACGCCGGGTAAGACCGGTGGCAACTATATAGTTACTCACGACTTTGATGGAGTGCAAAACAACGGCATTCATATGCAAACACTTGGCGAAATGATCAAGCAAAATATCCCAAGCAAAAGAGTCGTCACCATACTTGATACCTGTTTTTCAGGTAACGCTCGAGACCTTGACGCAACTGCTTACATCGACGAACAGCTTTTAGGCAGTGGACAAATTGTGGTCAGCTCATGCAGCGTAAACGAAAGCTCGCTTGAAGATCCAAAAATTCAACACGGTCTATTCACTTATTATCTGACCAAGGCCTTACGTGAAAAGAAAGCTCTCAAAGCATCCTTCAATGCCTGTCGTGACCAGGTTACAAAAGCAGCAGCCGCAATGAACGGGTCGCAAAATCCAATTGTCAAATACGACCGCTGGGAAGGCAACGATGTAGTGCTTTACGCAAAGCCCACAAAACCTCGCTGATTGAAGCCGGATCATTAACGTGCTATAATTATTAGTAAGCGTTGAGGGTCTAACTCATGGGAATGCGTATGCGTTTTTGTACAAACAAAAACACCGTTCTAATACTTTGCACCCTTTTGTGCCAAATTTTCTTGTCTTATTTTTTGAGCTGGCAGGCCGCTACCGGTTTAGAGCGCAATTCTGTAACCAATAATGCTTCGCACGATTGTGGCTTACATATCTCAACTGGTCCTGCGACAATTTTTTTGGAAGGCAAAAAACAAAACTCATCGTCTGGAAAAATGGCTCAGCGCGTGCTTGAGCTCATTAGTTTTTTCACTCGTCATATAAATGAATGCAGTGCATTCTCTACAAGCAGCGAATCTGCATTGATTCCAGATTGTAGCTATTGGCTCATCTACTGCTCGATTCGACGTTGAAAACGAACTAATTTCGTGTCCGATCGCAATCTCGACTTGAGGAGGAACTATGCGTTTTCCGTTAAAACAGCTCATGCTTTTGCCGCTTATCATCGGTCTTTCAGCCTGCGAGCAAACAAATTTTGAGCCCAGCGGAAAAATACAGTCACCTGAGGTCTGGCAGTCTCATTTAAAGACAACCAAACTTGCAGATGACTTTAAAGCCATAGCTGGTCAGACGATTTATGTCCCGATTTACTCGCACATTTATCATGAAGATCCCTCAAAAATGACTTTGCTTGCAGGAACAATGAGTATCCGCAACACAGATCCTAAAAGTGCTATATATCTAACATCGATTGCATATCACGGCACCGACGGCAAATTGGTAGATGAGCTTTGCAAACAGCCCATCATTCTAGAACCTATGGCTACTGCAGATATCGTTGTTCCACGCAGACATACACAAGGCGGTTCAGGCGCGAATTTTTTAGTTAAATGGGTGGCAGACAAAAGTGTTTCGCCCCCTCTCACCGAAGCTGTGATGATAAGCGCCGGTGCTTCGCGTAACCTGTCGTTCGTCAGTCGCGGCATTGTGACTGAGAGCCTCGCCGGAGAAAAATAGAAAATGGGCGAATACAATTTAATAAAGGACCTGGCTTTGCTTTGGTGCGTGGCTTTGATCGTTGGACAAATTTGTTTAATGCTCCGCCAACCAGTGATCGCAGGCTATATGCTTGCAGGAATAGCAATCGGTCCACACGGACTGAAACTTGTAAGTAATGTCGACCAAATCACAGTAGTGGCAGAGTTTGGCGTTGCCATGCTCCTTTTTACGCTTGGAGTCGATATTCCACTTAAAAAAGTGCTGTCATCAGCAGGCAAGATTATGACAGCAGGCTTATCGCAAATGATCCTGACCGCCACCTTATTTGGTAGCATCGCATTTATTTACGGTCTTGCTCACAACCTTGCTGAAAGCTTCTTATTTGGTTCAGCTTGCGCTATTTCAAGTAGTGTAATCATCTCTCGCATTTTGTCCGACCGCGGCGAAGTCGATTCGCTCCACGGACGAATCCTTGTGCCGCTTGCACTGGTCCAGGATTTATGCCTGATTTTCATTATTCCGGCTCTGCCTATCATGCACCAGATCGTTTCTTCAAACGCCTCAAGCTCTCAATATATGAGCTTGACGCTTTCGGCGTTAAAATCGGTATTGATGCTATGCCTGGTAATTTTTGGTGCAACCAAAATCATGCCGCATTTACTTGAGCGCTCGGCAAAAACGAATTCTCGCGAAATGTTTTTGTTGACTGTAATCGTTCTATGTCTGGGTATTGCAGTTTTGTGCCAATGGCTTGGTCTTTCAATCGCGATTGGGGCCTTTCTAGCTGGCATGATGATGAGTGAGTCAACTTATGCTCACCAGGCGTTGCACGATATGACACCTCTCAAAACTGTTTTTTCAATTGTTTTCTTTGTGTCAGTCGGAATGTTGCTTAATCCTATCTTTATTGCAAATCATCTCTTTGAAGTATTTGGATTTGTGATACTTCTCGTAGTAGGCAAGGCAATTATCGCCGCCCTTTGCGCACGCATGGTAACAACAAATACAAGAAGCGCTCTGCTTGTAGGTGTAGGTCTAGCTCAAATTGGAGAATTCTCTTTTATATTGCTGTCTCTTGGTTTAGCAAGCAAACTTGTAAGCGAGTCGATGTTCAACCTTTTCCTAGCAGCAGCAGTGGTCTCGATGATAGCAAGTCCATGGCTGATGGACTTGATTCCCAAATTATTGCTACGCAAACTGAGCAAAGAAATGGAGGAAGCAACTGACGAAAGTACAGATTCTGGGTCAAGCAAATTACAAAACCATGTAATCATCTGCGGATGCGGACGTGTGGGCAAAAATTTGAGCATGATTTTAGAAACGCATCAGATCCCTTTTGTGGTGATTGAACTAAATGCAAACATCATCGAAGACCTGGCTTTGCGCGGGATCCCACATATTTATGGAGATTCAATGAGCCCTATCGTACTCAAAAAAGCCAATTTGAAAGATGCATCAATGCTCGTTCTCACCATGCCAGATCCATTGTCAGCAATCTCGGTGGCGGAGTTTGCAAGAAAAATAAATCCCGATATCAAAATGGTCGCGCGTGCTAACCGGACCGACGATATTCGACTCTTCCAAGAAGCCAGTGTAAATGGTGTCGTTCAGCCAGAATTTGAAGCCAGCGCCGAGATAACCCGTCTTGTATTCTTGAGCATGCGACGTCCAGCGACCGAATTACACAAAGCTCTAGAACAGATAAGAACAAGACGATATGCCATTTTTCAACCCGACGTCGGTGAACTTGATTTGTCTGAAACTTTTCCGCAATTTGGTGAAGATCAAATGGGTATATGGTTCGATATACAAAAAGATGGTGTATCCGGCAAAAGTATTCGTGATTTAAACATTCGCGAAAAAACTGGAGCTACAGTGACAGCACTAAAGCGCGGAGACCAGACTCAGGCATTTCCTGAACCGACATTAGTTCTTGAAAAGAACGACAAAGTGTACGTTGTCGGCACCTACGAACAAGTTGGCAGAGCTGAAGGAATGCTCGGACCCGAATTCCAAACTGAATCCAACTTCAGCTAATTATTTTTTGACCGGTGCTTTTGGTGCATTACTCAAATTCATCAATTTGATCAAGTCAGGATTTAGAACCTGCCTTGGACTGGTTGGAAGAGCATTCAAAATCATTTCTTTGCCCTGCCACTGTCCTCCAATTTGCGGGTGTTGTTGCTGATTGAAAGCGTTTTGCACTTCCCAACCTACATCGTCCTTCAACTTATCGAACGAGTTTTTGACATTACCCTTTGTTAGCTTTAGATTCTGAATAAGATATTTTGTAAAAACACCATTTGGCGTGACTTTACTTTCCCAGCTTCGCTCAGAAGGAGAGCTGCTGGTCATCACTAGATGTCCGCTACCTTGAGCAAGCAAATCTGCATCAAAATTTGCTCCAGCATCCACACCGCGAGCGCCAGGCACTCCCGCGCCACTGTAGCAAGTATCCATCACAATCAAAGCACGCTCGGTTTTGACACCTTCTTTGACGCGACGGTATAGCTCGTCCATATCGACTCCGGTTTCATATAATGCTTCGCCCTCGGTATCATAAGCTATGATGAAATTTCTCTTTCCAGGATCTTTGCTTGCTGGAGTTCCATGTGTCGAAATATAGATGGCTACAAGATCTCCTTCGCGACAGACGGCAGGGAGAAACTTATCACCAAACGCCGACATGATATTACGTCTGGTGGCATGCTCATTAAGCAATAACAAGACATGATCCTTTTTGAAATTACCCTCTGTAATAAGATAATTATAAAAATCTTGAGCGTCTTTAGCGGCGTACTTCAAGTTGTATTCAGGGTTTGCAAACTTGCTTATACCAATAACAAGTGCCCATTTATCTTTCACAACAGAATTACCATTGCCTGTCACAACCGTTTCAACAGTAGATTGATTTGTTCTTTGTGCTTGTTCAGATTGACCGGATTGTGATGATGAGGATGCAGTAAAAGACTTTATATATTTTTGCGCAAGGTCATACCCGGTGGCTCCAGGTTTTATTGATCTAAGAATCGGTAATGCTTCTGCTTGTTTATTCAATGAGATGTAAATTGATGCAAGCATGTATTTGGTATCATCATCGTTAGGATTAATAGCCAAGGCGGTTTTCAATTCTGCTTCAGCGTCCGAAATTTGGTTCAGAGTGATATAAGCAGAGCCCAGCGCTGAATGAACAAATTGATGATTTGGTTCAATCGCAATGACTTGCTTGTAGATCTTGATTGCCTCGCCTAAATTACCAGCTCGCTGCTCGGTCACTCCTTTGTTATACAAATCGGGAGTGGAAATGGCTTGGCTACTAGCAGTAGCAGCGGTTGCAAACTCGCCTCTGCCCGCAATTAAATCTTGTGCGCGTGAATAATATTTTGAAACAGGATTTACTTCTGATGCATATTTTTTGGCATCCTGAGTATCTTTTACTTGCCAACACATTGTAGAAAGTGAATATCTCAATTCATCGTCTTCAGGGTCTAACTGTAGAGCCTGCTTGTAAGCTTGAATCGCCTCCGGAATTCTGTTTTTATTGAAATAAACGATACCCAGTCCAGCATATGCTATTACAAGCTTTTGATCTATCTGAATAGCTTTGAGAAAACACGATTCAGCCTTGTCCCAATCTTTATTTCCAGCAGCACGCTCTCCTTCGCGGAATTGAGCTACAGCCGGAAAACCTGGAGTCGCCAAGTTTTTTGCATTGGGGAATTTATAATTCAAATACATGTAAACTTTTTGCTCCGGATTCCAGCTCGATGGAGGACGACCCGGTTTAGCCATTTTGCAGACTTCCAATGACAATCGATCAACCGCTGCATTGCGCGAAGTGTATACGGTAAATGGAGTCAGATTGCCGCTTGAATCTGCAGTCATTCCAACGTAAGCCGTAAAAGAGAACTTCCAATGACTTCCACAATTTTTTATCCAAACAGCAGTAACCTTTTTTATAATGTCTTCTCGATATTCTTTGCTGTCTTCGCTTAGTGTTTCAATTGGATCGACAGACTGATCAGCTAACACCACTGAAGGGCTCCAGCAACAAAGCAAAATTGCAAGCGCTAGCGAAAGGATCACTCGTGACATCAAAATTTTCTCCTTCAATTCTCTACAAAGTGGATGCCAATTGGGATTCCTAGTTTTGATTCTGGGTGTTCATTAATTTTAGTAAGTCAGGATTCAAGACTGGTCTGACTTCGGTGGGCACAGCATTCAGAATTAAGTCTTTGCCTTCCCATTCGCCGCCAATTTGCGGATGTTGAGGCTGATTAAAAGCATTTTGCACTTCCCAGCCGACATCATGTTTCAACTTTTCAAATGAGTTTTTAACATGCCCTTTTGTAAGCCTGAGATTCTGAATCAAATATTTTGTGAATACTCCATTTGGAGTTACTTTACTTTCCCAAGAACGCTCTGATGGCGAACTGCTCGTCATCACAAGATGTCCACTACCCTGAGCAAGAATTGCAGCATCGAAATTGGCATGTTCATCCAATCCCCTGGCACCAGGAACACCTGCGCCACTAAAACAAGTATCCATAACAATTAAGGCTCGATTGGTTTTAACACCTTCTTTGACGCGTCTGTAAAGCTCATCCATGTCGACACCAGTTTCATAGAGAGATTCGGCTTCTGTGTCATACGCAATTATAAAATTACGCTTGCCTGGATCTTTGTTAGCTGGTGTTCCATGAGTCGAAATATAGATGGTTACTAAATCTCCATCCTGACAAACAGCAGGCAAGAATTTATCTCCAGACGCTGCCATGATATTACGCCTGGTGGCTTTTTCATTTAATAACAAAAGAACATGATCCTTTTGAAAATTTCCCTCACTCACAAGATAGTTATAAAAATCCTGAGCATCCTTGGCCGCATACTTCAAGTCATACGCTGGGTTAGCAAATTTGCTTATACCTATAACAAGAGCCCATTTATCTTTAACCGGAGCATTCTTTGCACTGGTAACAAAAGTTTCTGTAGTAATTTGAGAAGAAGACGCAGCAGGCGAAGGACTGGCGGAGGCTATGAGTTTTTGCGCTTCTTCATATGTACGCGAACTCACTTTTATTCGCTTAAGCAGAGCAAGACCTTCAGCCGATCTATTTACTCGTAAATAGCTTGCACCAAGCATATAATTGGCATCATCGTCGTTACGATTTAGCATTAGACTTTCTTGCAAAGCTTTGATTGCGTCAGGAATTCTTTTGAGAGAAATATAAGCAGAGCCCATGTACGTATAGGCCGGTTGAAAGTTTGGATTTACAGTTAAAACCTGCCGATAGACTTTTATAGCCTCATCGTTGTTGCCTGCAATACTTTGTTGCACGCCTTTTTGATAAAGAGCATTTATATCAATTGAAGGAGAAGAGCTTTGCTGAACTGGCTGTTGAGCCGCGTTTTGATTCGGTGCTTGCGCTTGAGCTGGTGCAGGATGACTTGCAGCTTGAGGAGCTTGCCTAACAGATTGTTCTTTTGATTGACTTGAATTTGCCGTTTGATTCGACTTGTTTTCGTTTTTTTGATTTGGATCAAACTCTCCGCTGCCATCGAGCAGTTCTTGAGCAACGGTGTAATAGCGGGACGTCGGGCTTATCTGTTGGGCAATTTTTTTGGCATTTTTAAAATCGTGAGTTTTCCAAAAAACCTTGGCTAGATTCACTCTGGCATCATCGTCTTCCGGGTCGAGTCTAATGGTCTCCCTGAATTCGGCAATTCCAGATTCATAACGCATCTGTCTGCAACGCACCGCGCCTAAAAGTGCATGAGCCGCGGCTAAATAAGGGTCCATTCCAATAGCTTGAGTAAAGCATTGACCGGCTTTTTCATTATTGTTCTGGACGTAATAATTGACCCCTTCCCTGTATTTCGCCATCGATGGAAAGCCTGGCATATTTCTTGCCTTTCCATCGGCAAAATAGTGCATCACAACATCTACCGGCTGGTCTGGATTCCAGTCCACCGGAGGCTTTTTCAATTTAATATCTCTGCAAGTTTCAAGCACTGCGCGGTCAAAATTCAAATTGCGCGAGGACATCAAAATAGTACTTTGAGAATTACCTTCTTCATCGACTTTAATAGAAATGGTCATGGTTAACGAACATTTATAGGTGCCACAATTCTTGACCCAGGCATTGCTTGCGACTTTTATCACATAGTCATTATATTTTTGACTGGCACTAGACATCGCACCTACAGCATCCATGCCTTTAGCTGGCAATGCAGTGTAGAGCGAACTGAGATTTGCAATAAGAGCAAGCGATAAAGCGAGCTTTTTGAGCACTAAACCTGGACCTCTGTCTTTCGACCCTCAACTTCGTGGGCCGCCTTGATAAACACCTCGGCTATGTTATCAAGAAACAGGTAGTCTTGTGCACCTATAAACCTAAAAGGGCGCCCGCCGAACTGACTTTTGAACTGTGAGAATCGGCTATAACGATGCTCGGATGAGCGATGCGGAACATAACCATAAAAATCGTAATCTTTACAGCCGACCTCTCTAGCCCTCCTCATGGCATCCCATTGCAAAGCGTAACCAGCCATCATATGGCGCTTTGTGTTTGTCACCCCGCCATATAAATAAGTCGCTCGATTTGCGTAGTGAGTTAGTAATAACGCACCAAGCAAATCATCATCGTGTTTGGCAATAAACAAGGTACCAAGCTTTTTCTCGCACAAGTGCGCAATCATGTTATCGAAAAATGACTTGGGCTCAAGAGCAAAACAGTCGCGAACACTGGCTTGGTGAACAGCCTCGTAAAATGCATTTGCTGCATCGAAATTGAATTCACTAAAAGATAAAACCAAAACGTTATGTCTTCGAGCAAGACCTATGTTGTATCTACCTTTCGGCTTCATCGCCATCAAAATATCAGCTTCGTCTTTATCGATATCAACATACAAAGTATCGCGTGGTATCAAGTCATATGGAGCACGTCCGAACTCACGCAGAACCGCAGGTATAGGCAATGGTAGCCGCGGCTCGATTCGCATAGATATGATGCCATTTGCGCTCGCGTAGTCCTGAGCGAATTTTGTGATCGCCCTCAGTTGCAATGCGCAATTCTGCTTATTTTGCCAATCAACCACGGGACCTTCGGGTGCCACCATAATTGCAGTGCCACGGCTTTGCGCCTCTTGAGCCAAATAAAAAATGGCACCACCAACCAGTTTTTGATTTTCAAAAAGCCCAATATGAACACTCTTCAATCCCTGAGAGCGTTTCATACAAGCCCAACTCAAGCTCTGCATGATTCCCGAACTAGGATTTTGCTCGACAAGCTGCTCCCAAGCCAACGCATTATTGCAATGGTTATCGAGCAACCCTAGGTTTTCTGCGCGCAGACTCAAGCTTATTAAGCCTCGTCTAGTTTTTCTAAGAGTCCGTTAAGCATAGCTATTTTCAAGCTATTTTTGTCTATAAGTCTTTGAGTCAGTCTTATGGCTTCGTCGCGCGAAATGTCGTGCATACCAAAAGAAACTGTTGAATTATCTTGCAACATGTACTGTCCAAGCTCATCTTTAAGCAAATTCTGATAGCTAACGGCTTCATCGAGATCAGCGGTAAGCATAAAACGAGTTTGCTCTTTGTCTTGAGCTTGTGGGGATTGCGGCAAAGAAGCGCTATTATTGCCGTTATTACCGCCACCGTAATTTCTAATTTCTAACTCCGGCACTCTATCGCGCTTGGGTCCCGAAACGCGATCTCGTTTTCTTACGTCGTCATAAACCCAGGTACTTGAACCTTCATCCCACCAGGCACCATCGCCACGTCTTCTTCTGCCATCTTTGTCTCGATATTCGCCGCGATTGCCTCTGTGGTCGCCAGTGCGAGCGCCACCGTAATTGTCGTCTCCTTTAGCGTAAACCATATCTGGATATAACAAATTTCCAATTACCATGAGCAGTGCAAGCAGTGTTACAACATTGCGTCCCATACGCATCAAAGAAAGTTGGTCACCAGTCCAATCGGCGAGCTTAATGGAAAGCAATTTCAACTCTGCCACTAGTTGTGGTGGCAACGATCCGGCGCGCTTTAATATGCGCGAGATCAAAGCGGACAAATCAACTGATCTCAAAAACACGCCGGGATCACTTAAAAAATCCGCGAGC
>CAZFKB010000037.1:0-26481 GCA_964519785.1 uncultured Candidatus Obscuribacterales bacterium
CAGCTAGTTTCAATAAGCCGTTAAATCCAAGGTGAACATGTTCGCCACCAACAACGTTTACAGCAGACAAAACAGACATTTTCAAAAATTCGCCAAGCAAAGCCTTTGCAGCATGCGAATCGCCATTCATGAACCGCATAAAATGAGCATCATTGCCCATCATCAATTCATTGGCAGCAGTCGACAACGTACCAAAACCAATACCAGCATAAGGAATTATCCGCCAGCTATTAAAGAGAGCCGCGACAAGTTGGGCTCCTCTGGCACCCGCCAAATACGGCGCCGCTATTGGCACGAGCATGGTAAGCGCCATAGTGCTCGCGGTTACCAGTCCTTCTTGGGTGGCATTCTTCGACTCCTGCCAAGCCTTAATTGCCTTGTCTGTAGACTCTTCAATACCTCGAAGAATCTCTGGTGGAATGTCACCTTCGAATTTTAGTTTCTGAGCTTCAAAAGCAGCCAGCTCACTTAAATGCATAGTATTGAAATTACGACCAATCCATGCCGAAGCACCATAATCGGTGGCAGTCACACGCGACAAAGTGTTGAGGTAAGACATCTCAGTCGACCAGTTAGGCTGAGTCAGGCGCATCCACTCATCGCGCTCGGAAGATGGCATCTTCTCTAAAATATGAGCACGCATCTGGCCCCCATATTTCAGAGTGTAATTCTGCAACATATCCATTCGTTCTTGAGGTTTCAATTTAGCAAGCAATTGAGGCAGATCGTCTTTGCTCACGCCATTGTCAGACAAAAACGCACGCACTCTATCTTCTGGTTTCACCGCGCCCTGGGTTATCACAGCTTCAGCGATTGCCCGCGCTTTAGGCTCTAGCGAGCTTAAAAGTGCTGATCTTTGCTGTGCATTCTCTGGCGCTTTTAAAAATGCTAGCCCTCTTTCATTGGCTTGAAGAATAGCTTGCTTGAAGAAACCAACTTGATTTGCGGTATCAATACCAGTACCAGACATTCCGTGCAATATGCGCAGAGTTTCTACTGGAAGGATGCCCCGCTCAATCATTGGCTTGAGATAAGTGTTATAGGCAGTATCATTTGCAAGCAACTTATTAACAGTGTCTTGCAAGACCGAGCTACTCAAAAGTTGATTTCTCAACTTGTCTTGTTTATCTTCGGCTAAATACTTCTGAATTAATTCGCTAATCTGCTTAGTATCGAGTTTGCTTGCTGCATTCTTTTCCAAGAGTTCAGCTGCTATAGAAAGAGGCGTGGGCTCTGGATTTGCTTGCGAACCAATGGGCGATTTGCCTTGTTTGATTTCTTCTATTAGCCCTTTAGCAACTGTTATAACAGCATCCGATCCTGATGGAAGATGCTCATTTAACATTGCTATCAAACCCGGACCAAAATTCGGTTCGCGGCGCAAACGCTCTTGATCTGCTGCAGACATGAACCTGATGGCGTTGAGCATAGAATTAGCGTCGCTAAAATAATTAAAGGTCGAACCTGCGCTATCTCGAATTGCGCTTGCCACGTCACGTCTTGCATTACTGCGGACCGCAGCATGTAATTGATCTTTGTAAGCACCAAAAGACTTGTTGGCATCTTCACCTAAAGACTGGACGAAGGCCTGACGCATTTGTTCAACAGAAACAGTTTGACGGTCCATATTGAGATTAAGCTGCTTGAACTGCTGAATCAGTTCTTTTTCGCCTGGAGTGCGCGCATTTTCAGGTTTGCTCAAAGCCTGTTTCAAGTTATTGAAAGTTTCACCAGTCTCAATACGATTCAGGGCAAGATCGACCCGACTGCCATCCAAAAATGCTCGTAATGGATTGTCGGCAGCATAGGCATCAAACAAAGGCTTAGCCTGAGGATCCATATTGAAAGCCTGACCAGACGCACGTGCCTGCTCAATTTTCAATGATTCTTTAAAGCCGGCCACAAGCTGCTTCCATTGCTCCGCCGGAACATTTTGCAAAGCTGGAACTTTGGTTCGCAAAGATTCGAAATCCGCTTCACCTGCGCGACCTTGCGTAATTTTTTCGGCCAGCTCTCTGACTTCAAAAACATATTGTGCCTGGCGTTGAACAATGTCTTTTGCCTCTTGGGCAGGTCTGCTGCCAAGATTCAAATCTATTTTGCGAGACATATCGACGGTGTAGTTAGATACTAGTTTGCCGTCTTTATCTCTCGCCAAGCCGCGAATCAAAGCTTCGAAACTGCTTTGACCTATGTCTTCAATTGCTCTGGTTGAATCGTTTTGATAGGTACCAAACAGATTCATGGCGGAGCCCATACCGACTAATTTTTCGGATGTATCAGTTCCACCTTTACGCAGAATTTTGTCTACATATCCGGAAATTTGCCGATCTGCATTTAGCACACCAAATTGATAATGCGCTTTTTTGAGCACTTCGATGACTCTATCGTAATACTTGAGTGATTCAGCTTGCTCGACATTTAAAGAAGTCTCTTTTGTTTTGCCATCTTTGATGTCTTGACGCAAGCGCATCCCCGAAGCAAATTGAGCCCGCTCTTCATCAGTAAATTGTTCAAGCGCGTGCTCAAGGGCTTTTTCATCGTTTGATGAAATCCAGCCGAGTGAACGCTCGAACTCATCGAGCGGATTCATCGACCCACGCTCAGCGAATCTAATAAGCCGGTCTACACGCCCGTTGAAATAGTTGGTGACTCCGCCATACTCGCTTTGAATCAGTTCTTTACCACCAGATCTTAGAAACTCGGCTCGACCTTCTTTAGTAGAAAATCCTACGCTCATAGCTTCCATCGCGTAGTCTTGATCTGTTTTAACGGCAGCTTTGATAATGTCTGATTGTTCAGAAGCCGAACGCTTATCAACACCTCGCTCAAGAGCTACACGGAAAAGAGCTTTGTGATAATCATCATAATTTGCAATACCGCTACCCGGACCATTCGCGCCAAAGAGTTCTTTGAGCGAAGCAGGAACACCTAGAGAATTTTCTTTAATACTGCCAAATAGTTTTTGTTGTTGTTCTTTTAGACCCCTTAAAGCCAGGTCAATTTGCGAACGCTCACGCTCTGAAAGAGAACCTAAAAGCCGTCTGGTTTCTTGAAGCACCTGAGTCATATCACGATCGCGCGTAAAATAACCTTTTTGCTGCTCATACGCATTTATAGTCAACTGCAATGCTGAAGTTTCGCCAGGTTGTCCAGTTCGGCTGAAATATCCAAGGACTTCCAATTGTCTAAAATCACTGCCTACAGCTTTTGCAAGTGCTATAGGCAAAGCCTTATCATCCTGCGGGTTAAACTGCCTGCGCAAAAGATAAGTGCTTTGGGCGTCCAATTCTTTTACATTTTCACGGACTACCTCTAAAACTTTTTTGGGATCGTTTGAAGCAATTGCATCTTTTAGCGCTTGCGCTCTTTCCTTGATGTTTAGATTGCCAGCACTGGTTTTTCCCTGGTCCAACCTGTACTCTACAAGCCCACCTTCAGCAGTTCGCTCTGCAAGAACACCAGTATCTTGATTGAGTGTCCGGAAGCCTTGAAACGCCTCAGCGTTCGTACTGGACCAGTTGAACCCATCTTGGGTGGACCAGGTCTCAACTTTTCCATCCTGGCTCACAATGATAGATTTCAGTTCGTCCCCTTGCTTGCCAAAAACATGATTGGGCAAACTGCCATACTGATATTTGACGTTTCGACCCTTAGCATCAGTGGTTTCTAAAATTTTTCCGTCAGGCGAGCGAACAAGCGAACTTCCATTTTCAGCCGTGCTGATTCTGGTTCCATCATGCTTGATAATTGTTTCGCGGTTAGGTCCGAGCATGGCTCTGAGACTGCCATCAGGCATAGCCATCACTTGTCCCACGATGTCCTTGTTTGCATCTATCTTTGAATCGGCACCGACTCCGGCTCGTCTGTAAACAGTCTTACCTTGTTGTTTTAACTGCTGATCCAGTTCATAACGCTGATTATTTACTGTCACGGCTTTTACATTTGCTGATTCACCTTCATATTCGTAGGTAATTGCAGCATTATTTGCAACCGAAGATATGATTCTCCCTTGAGCATCAGTCTTAACGACTTTGCCATCTGGAAAAGTTCGGAGAGTCAAATTGCCTTCCTGACTCGTCTGGATAATCGGATTTGCGGCCAAGCGCGAGTCACCACTTACGGTGGCACCAGCAAGCAATATTTTTCTCTCTTCCGGCGTACCAAGACCAAATACCAGGTCACCCTGGTTTGTGATCTTTGCCTGTCCATCAATAAAATTGGAAGTACCGAGCTCCTGCCAACGTTCTTGAAATCCCGTGCTTAGAGAAGCCACCTGGGCTGTTGCTCGCTTCAAGACTTTTCCATCGGCGGTGTGAATCTCTTGCAATTCTCCGCCCTGATTATACAAAAATCGATTCAGTTCGCCGTCAGTATTGACAGTGGCTTCAACCAGCTCTAATTCTTTGCCCTGAGCTTGCAATCTAGTTTTTATTATGCGTGCACCATCCTGACGGACGACCTCAACTCGACTAGATGAGCCGTTTTGATCAGACTGAAGCGGCTGAGTAAGCGAAAGATTGCCAGATGAATCCAGTTCGATTTTAGAAAATTTGGAAGTTACTTTTGCAGTTAAGGCACCATTTTCACCGACTTCCTGCTCTTGCCACCTGCCATCGGGTTGAAGAGTGAAAAGCTTATTACCAAGCTGCGCAGACTCTAGCTTTCCGCTTGTATCAAGCTTTGCAATCCAGAGCGGAAAAGTGCGGACCTGTCCATCGGGACCAACTCTTGTGACATTCGCTTTTACTTCTCTGATTACGCCAGACTGATCGCGAGTAACATTGGCAGCCGTTTGCAGCGTTTGTCTTGTGAGATCGCGAGAATTATCTTGAACACCATAAATACCATCGCTCTGCAAAAAAATCTCGCCAGACAACGAAGCAACCTGGATCTCTGCTAGATTTGCCTTAATAATTCCTGGCTGATCGTCTTTTGGTGTGAAATCCAAAAGTCCTAATTCAGCCGGATTTATATTGCTTGCAAGTTGAATAATCCGCTCACCATCTCTAATCGGATTTAATTGCAGACCATCCGGACGACGAACAGAAACTAACTGTCCGTTTCGAAAGTCGGATTCGACCTTTGTGCCATCCTTCTGCACCAGAACAACGTTCTCTCGCCCATCTGAAAAGCGTTTTACACTTTGCTCGTCGCCTTCTGGATTAATGACCCGCGATTCAGCCAGTAGTTGCATATTGCTTTGCAAAGGCTGAAATGATCGTTCGAATTCGATTTTGCCATTGTTTGAAGCCGTCACAGTTTCACGTTTGATACCCTCAGGACTGCCTTCAAACGAGCGCTCTTTAACAATTCCAGAAGCGACATTACTGATCTTTTCTTGCACCAGACCATCAGGTCGATTCTTATAAACAGCAATAAAATCGCCGTTAGATAATTTGCGTATTTCGGCAAGCCCATTTCTAGACTCTGGCGAGTCAAACGTAATGACTGTGCCGTTTTTGTTTTGGGAAATTTTGTAGCCGTCTTTAGATACAGAGATATCGATTTGCAGGCTGCCCAGACCCGGAGTTCTTGTTGTATCTGCAGGCAAGTCTGCGATTCGATTTTGAGCAAGCAAGGTCTCGAAAAGATTTTTGACCGGGTCTTGTTGCAGTAGCCCTAATTGATTTTCTGGAGCTAGACCGATCCTTGCTTGAACATCAGCAAGCATTCTTGTCTGATTGGTTGGACCCAGCTGCCCGTCTCGTAAAAGTGTATCCGCGGTCTGAAAAGGCGAATTTTGCGCCAATTCAATTTTTTCCGGCTCGTCTTTAGCCGGCACATTTGCGTCTGTCGCACCCTTAGCGTTATTAGTATCGTCGCCCATTCAAACCAAAATGCCATATCTGTAGACGCAGACCCGCTAGAACAACATTCCCGAAGAATATTAGTTCTATATAAGATAAGTATCTAGATATATAAGCTTTGATTCAAATGAAATTTGAGCTTCTACCAAGTCAATAGATTAAATTACTGAGCCTGGTCACTTGACAAATCGTCCAGTTTTTTCAGTCCAATTTCGGCCATTTTTTTGAGATCTTCGTCACTCGATAATTCGAGCACCTTTTTGTAGTTTTTTTCAGCTTCCAAATATTTTCTGCGATGAACGAAAACTACTGCTTCAAGGTACACAGCTTTCAAGTTTTCGGGATCGTCTTTGATAATAGCTGTAAGTTCGGCTTGTGCTTTCTCGTACTCTTTACGACCTATATGCAAAATTGCCTGTTTCATCGGGTTCTTATCATCTGCAGAAGAGAATCCTTCCATCACCACTGGTGATGGCGGAGGCACTAAATGCGGTGTATTATTCTTGGGCTTTTTCGTGTTCTTTTTAACACTGCTTTTGGTATCAGGTTCAGTGGGTAACGAGCCATCATTTGCGGTATCAGTTTCGGGAGATTTTACTCTGCTTGGATTAGGGTCGTCGGGACGTCCAAGACCTTCAAAAGGATTTCCGCCACCAGGCGCTTCAGGACGCGCTGGCAGTATAGATTGGGCAAAGACAGGTCCCGACAATCCAAAACAAAGCCAGGCAAGCAACAACAGAGTCTTGACCGCCTCAGCGAATATGTTGGCGTATAACATCTGAAATAAAGGGAATTTCGGCAAATTTGCCCATTAACGAAAATGCCAGTCCATATAGCGCTAACAGCTGAAAAGCTATGGCAAAAGACTGAATTACAAGCCCTGCCGCTTCTCCAGCTTCAGCCATCGAGAGACCAGCCATACCTAGCAAGCCCTGAACCAGTCCGACTAGATAACCCATTGCCATAATGATTACCGAGCCCAAAAGCCCGAGCAGCGCGCCTTGATAAAAATTGAAACGGAAAAAGCGGTTATTAGAGCCCTTGCCGTTGAACAAGATGAAAAGGATGCCAATCCCAAAACCAATCCAACACGGCAGGTAAGTCGCAGCGGACACTACCTTTTCGAGCATTTCGGGTTCGTCATTTCTAATCCAGACCATAACTATGATTATAGTCTGAATAACTTTTGAAATTACTGGGAAAGTTTCATTCAAGAATAGAACCTAACTCATGGACAAAAATCCCCTGGAAAATTCAGTCAATCTAAGCGAAAAAATGCTCAGCCAGCTTGAGGTTGAAGCACTGTGCAAAACGATTGCCGAATATTTGCCAGCAATAGCCGGTTGTCAAAGTATCGGTTGCATGTTCTACGACAATGACATGGAGTCATTTGCCGATTGTTTTGCTGAAGGCAAAAACCAGGAAACAATGGAAAAGTTGATGCAAGACTTTGCCAATGACCCAGAATCGCTCGAGTTGAAAGACGGCCAGCTCAGCAAAGAAAAGCTTAAATCGGGTCAAACTGCTTTAGTAATGCCCTTCTACAACCCCGACCCCGACAATAATCACGAGCTGATAGCTTGTCTTGTGATGAGCGATTTCAAAAAAGCAGATCCAGATCCAATCGAACTGAAAAAGATTCTTGAGCAGTTTCAATTTGCCACTGCACTAAAAAATGCTTTTGAACACACAGAACTCTTACGTGAAAATGAGCGACTGCGCAACTCTTACGACGAAATTGAAAATAAGACGTCTTCTTTAGAAGAACAAACAAGACGTCTGATTCACGATTTGACCGCTCGTGATTCAATCAGAACCATGCACGTAGAGCGCGAGCGCCTGGTATATTCAATCAGCAACACAGTACGCAGTTCGCTTCGTTTGCAAGACGTGCTGGAAACAGCGGTCAAACTGATAGGCACTAATTATTCGTTGAATTACTGCCACATACTGCATGGTAACGATTTCAACTCAGTTGCAGTGTACGAATACAAAAGCGATACCCTACCCACAATTAGAGATTCTTTTTTGAGCGATGAAGGTCAGGTTTTCACTCGATATATTTTGAGTCAGAAAAGTCCAACCCACTTTGAACAACACAAAATTGAACAAGACCCTGATAATAACCGCTTTCTAAAATCGCTAAATTTACGCTCAGGCCTTGCAGTGCCAATAATTATGCGCGACAAAGTGCTTGGTGTCTTATTCTTGCAGGATTCGGCTGTTTTCACCGACTTTAGTATCGATGATATTTCGCTGATTGGAAGTCTGGCTGACAATCTTGCCCCAGCAATCGAAAATGCAGAGCTTCACAAAGAGATCGAAACTCAAGCAGTGACAGATGGTTTGACTGGAGTATCGAATCGACGCTCATTCAACGACTCGTTAACGCGTGAATTTGACCGTGCCAAACGTTATAACCAGGAGCTTTCGCTCCTTGTGGTAGACCTCGATTTTCTCAAAAAAATCAATGACACCTATGGGCACCAAATTGGTGATGAAGCAATCAAAAATATTGGCAGTGTTCTTGCAGCTTCGTCACGCTCGACCGACATTACAGCACGCTACGGGGGAGAAGAATTTTGTGTTCTTTTGCCTAATACCGGCGCGGTAATGGCATCAGAACTGGGAGAACGTTTACGCAGACGTATTAACGATTGTCGTATCGAAGGACAAGACTTCGGTTTCAATATTTCTGCAAGTATTGGTGTCTCTTGCTTTCCTTTGCACGCAGAATCTGCAGACGCGCTATTTTTGCGGGCAGATGAAGCGCTATACAAAGCCAAGCAAGACGGTCGCAACTGTGTTAGGGTGTCCAGTATGGGGCCCGATGGAAATCCGCTGCCAGCAGTGACAACTGAGATAGCTTAAGCATCGCTCAACCAAAGGAGAGGCAAAGTGTTCAACGACATAGTTAAAAACCTTAGCAAAGAAGTGAGCAATATTCAGGAGAAAGCTCAAGAACATTTGCAGAATTACAATTTGAGTAATCAGGTCAAAGACCTCGAGCGCAAAAAAGCTTCCAAACTGGTTGAGATAGGTCGACTGGCAGTCGAAAAATACGGTCATGGCAAAGATGTTTCAGACGAAAAACTAAAAGCACTGGCAGAAGAAGTGATTGCTGTCGATGACGAAATCGCGCTTGTGAACGCTGAAATGGATAATATAAAAGTTCAGTCAGACCCGAAAGCGCCATCATCCAGAAAATCAGCCGCCAAAGCTGGCTACAAGCCCACTCCCGGCTTCAACTGCCCTAAGTGTCAGACACCTGCAAGCAAAGAAAAGAAATTTTGTCCTTCTTGTGGACACAATTTCAAGAATGCTAGCGCCGACGAGCCCATTGATGTGGAAACAGCCGAGTCGTAATAAAAGAATTACGACTCGATCAAATATTTATTTTAAGGGCACCAGATTAGACTCTGGTGCTCTTTCCGCAATCAGGACAGAAGAAGAAAGACGGGCTCACTTTGGCTTCGCAGTGCGGGCATGTGCGCACGCTAAGATCTTGATCCATAGTGGGATAGCGACCTTCCATAATTTCTTTGAACTGTTTGCTTTCAGACCAAGCTTTTACTTCTTTGGCTCTAAAGACTGACAAAGGATGCGAAAGCGAAGCTTCTTGCAATATCTTGTAGAACTTATTGAGAGTGCTGTGGTCCAGGTCTTCATAGCTGTCTGCCTGGCGTAAAAACTCTTTGGTGTCCATCTGGTCGTAAATCTTGCCACTGCCTGCAGCAAGCTTCATATGCAAACGAATACAAACATCGAG
The DNA here is from genome assembly GCA_964519785.1 of uncultured Candidatus Obscuribacterales bacterium. Classification (GTDB taxonomy): domain Bacteria; phylum Cyanobacteriota; class Vampirovibrionia; order Obscuribacterales; family Obscuribacteraceae; genus Aved-18. The sequence goes on from CAZFKB010000037.1 coordinate 9,580, forward strand.
ATCTTGAGCTACAAGCATTTCTGCACGGTCTGCAGTAAGTTCAGACTTACGCGACCAGTCGAACAACGCCGCTTGCAACAGTGCACCAGCCACGCCGCCTGCACCTACACCAAGCAATTGCTGAGCCATTTTAACAAGGAAGTATGCGATTGTTTTGTACAAAACGTGTCCAGCTTTCACGTGTCCGAGTTCATGACCCATCACAGCCATCAACTCTTCTTCTGAAAGCATTTCCACCAGTCCAGAATAAAGAATAATGACCGGACGCTCGACACCAATAGTGACTGCATTTGGAAACGGATTTGAAGAAATGAACAAATCAGGCTCGTGCATGTCGAGAATTTCGGCAGCCTCTTTGTAGAGCTTATAAATCTTGCCGCATTGCTTGGGTGTGACATGCACTGCTTGACCCAAGAGCGAAATACGTACGACACGCTCCCAACCAAGTTCTGTCAATCGAGCAAATACCTTGTCTAGTACCGGTATTTTTCGAACCGCTTCAAGTGCAGCTTTGTCGGCGGGATGCTCGAAAGCAGCAGACGAGATGCGGGGAAATTTCTTCTTGGTGATGGCAGAAGTCATATTGTCTGGGTCCTCATAAAAGTCCTACATAAGTTCTACCCGAGAACCAAAACCAAAATATCCGGGTCAACCCTATATTTAACTTAAAGAGAACACTTCCAAACCTCGACCGACCACTACAGCCAGATTTTTTTGAGGCTGAATAATTGTGGCAGAAGCCGAGTCAATAGTGGCAATGGTTTTTATTTCTTGTGGAGCGTGAGCCTGGGAAATATCGATTATCGAAATAAGGTCCTCGCCAGCCTTGTCTTTGCCGACACAAACTACTGTGTTTGCATTTGAAGTGACAGACATTCCATCGTGCTTCAAATCAAACTTACAGAGCAATTTGATTTCATTTGAGTCAATTTTAAGTACTACCAAAAATCCAAACGAATTTGGGTCCACACAACTGGCTATGATCAAATCGCCTTCAAGACAAAAATCTCTGATTGCAAGATTATCTAAATGGTATTTGCTGCCTTGCTTGAATGCACCTGCTTGAGGTTCGCCATTTTCTATACCGTAACTTGCAATATCGTTCAAACCAGCGATTACAAGATTTGTGTTTGATGCTTTTATTAGCGAATAATTGCCAGTCGCTTCGATATTTTCGAAATTTTCCATTTTGTCAGAAAAGACTTTGAAACAATGGACACGTGTTAGCTTGTCGGCTGGGTCGACTACATAGACACAATGCTTATTTTTATCAAAAGTCAGACTTTTTCCTGTGCAATTAGCTGTGGCAATCACGTCATCAAGCTTGTTCATACGACGCAAGCTCAATTCGCCCCTGCCACCAAGACAAAGTACATAACTTCCAGCACCACTTATTGCTTTTAGTGGCGAAAGGGTCGATGTCTCAGCCACCAGTTTTGGTCTTGTGGGTTCTGAAATATCGTAAGACATGAACTCGCTGGTTAAAATTACAGCAAGGTCGCCCCACGCACAGACTTGCGATGCGGCTAGACGCGGAATCTTGTATGAAAAAACATGGCGGAAACTGCCTGTTTCACGATTGAAAACTTCAAGTCCAGCAATACCGTTGCCCAGGTACAAACTTTTTCCATCTGTAGCAAGGCTCGATGCTGAAATTTTTCCGTAAGATTTAAGCCCGATATCGAAAGTTCCGATATCTGGTCTTGTGAAGTTGAGTCCTTTATCGAGACTCAATGCCATCACTGCAAGCTTGTCTTTGCTTTCGCCAACAAGAACAATTTGATTCTGCAAAGGCAACGCCGATATCAAACGATTGATCGGAGCAAGGGCAGTACGTGCCACCGCTTTTGGTGCAGGAGTAATAGCGACACTTCGAGCTTCAAGGTTACCACCCGCCTTGCCTATTGCCACTAATCCGCCCTTGTACTGGACCAGAGTATCGAATTCGCCTTCCATTTTGATTGCGTCTTTAGGCTGGGGCGATACCGGATTTGCAATATTGAGCAAGTCGATTCTAGAATCGGCGCCATTGGTTTGAAGCACGCTCAAGATTTTATTCTGAACCGCAATGTCGCTTACCGGCTGATTTACTCTGATTGAAGCAAGAGCGTTCAAGTCGCCAGAACTCTTTTGCAAGTTGATGGCATAGCTCATAACCAGATTTTCCTGATTAGCTGAGACTCCGCCTACATATACAATTTTGCGATCAAGACAAATAGTAGAAGCGTCTTTAAACTGTGTAAGCGGAGCACAAAGCACTACCTGCGGTACTACACCCTTTGCCAGCCTGATAGCAAGCAGGGCAAGATTGCAGTCAGGATTTTTCTGTGGCTTTTGTACAAGGAAATATGCCATGCCTTGCTGCACTTTCATATCTATGACCTGGCGGGCAAAATTAGACAATTCTGCCACCACTTCAAATGAAGGTGCGAAACCTTTTGCCGTCTTCATTTCAGCAAGAGACAATCTGCCGTTGCCATCGCAAATAACAAGTTGACCTTTGTTAGGCACGCCAAGAAAATCGGCTGCTACAGCGGGCGGCCAGCTCTGCCTACCCAAGCTGTGAGGACCTTTTGCAACAACTTTTTTGACTTTAGCTTTGCCCTTATCTTTGGCGAAGACCAGCTCGTCAAAACCAGTCGAAGCGAAAAGACTCAGAGCACCGCTCAAAAGAAATTTTCTTCTACTCAGCATATTTACGGTTATCGAAGTGCACTAATAAGTAAGTTAGTCACAAACTGCAAGCTAACGATTGCAATTATCGGTGAAAAATCCATTCCACCCATAGGGGGCAGAATTTTACGAAAAGGCTCGATTACTGGTCTGACAATGCGATCTAAAAGCGCAAATGGCTGCTTGTACCAGTCTATACTTGGGAACCAGCTCAAGAGGCACCATATGACTAGAAGAATCTGGAAAATTCCCAGTAGATTAGTCAGGACCAATGCCAGTGGATTTGAACTCATAGGGATAGAATTTTTTCCTGTTGATAAAATATAAACCCGATTTGAATTGTATCACTTTATGGAATTAAGCACAGAGCTAGGTCTCATCGAAGAGATCAAAAAATGGACCCAATCACAATTTATTGGCGATGACTGCGCCATACTTTCTTTTACTGGTCCAGTACTTGCAAGCACAGATAGCCTGGTTGAAAACGTTCACTTCAAGTTGAGCACCACGTCTTTCTTCGACCTTGGTTATAAATCAGCCGCAGTTAATCTTAGCGACATTGCCGCAATGTCGGGAAAGCCCCGACAAGTACTTATCAGTTTGATTTTACCTGCTCATGTAAACCAGGCACATTTGCAAGATTTTTACGCCGGCCTCACCCAGTGCTGTAGCCGCTACGACACTGTTATAGCTGGTGGTAATCTAACCAGCTCAGAGCAATTTTCGATAAATATCACAGTGCTTGGAGAAGCGCATCAAAATGGCATTGCTCAAAGAAGCACAGCCCAGGACGGTGATTTAATCGTGGCATCTGGCGATTTCGGCGCTAGCGCTTGCGGTTTTCATCTGCTCAATTCTAAAGATGAAGCATTGAAATCTAGAGCACAAGCCGATTTCCCTTACTGCATCACACGTCACAACAGACCCGAGCCAAGACTAGAATTGTCCTGGCAAATGATTGAACACAGCAACCGACTTTCGATGATGGACACAAGTGACGGACTGGCAGATGCTTTATTGCAAATGAGCAAAGCGTCGAATGTCAGTTTTGAAGTCGATTTAGATGCAATCGAAATCCACGAACAAACAAGAACTGCAGCGACACTGCTTGGCTTGAATCCATTCGAACTGGCCTTTTACGGCGGCGAAGATTATGAACTTCTTGCCTGTGTAAGCGCATGCGACTGGTTGGAAATCAAGAATTCTTTCAAAGAGCCTTGTAACCAGCTCAATGTAATTGGCAGGGTGAAAAAAAATGCCCCAGGCTCGGTAAAGTTAATTCAAACTGCCCAATCTCAATGGGTCGATTGCCTTAATATGGACAGGATATTCAATCACTTTGAAAAAATCAAAAAGGGTGACAAGCAATGACAAATACTGCTCAAACACAAAGTCATATCATTGACGGCAAAATGCTTGCCGAAAAAATCAAAGGCGAATTGAAAATCGAAGTCGATTCTTTTATAGCCAAAGGTCTGCGTCCGCCAGGTCTTGCGGTTGTTCTCGTTGGAGATGATCCGGCGTCGCATTTATACGTCAAAAACAAAATAAATTCATGCAAAAAAGTGGGCATTCACAGCGTTTTGAAACAGCTCGACAAAGACGTTTCAATGGACGAAGTGAAAGCTTGCCTTAGAAGTTTGAATGAAGATAAAAACATCGACGGAATTCTGGTCCAGTTGCCCTTACCCAAGCATTTAAACGAAGAAGAAATTCTAGATATCATGGACCCAAGCAAATATGCCTATGGTATGCATCCATATAACCTTGGATCATTAGTGCAAGGCAAGCCTGGACTGAGGCCCTGCACTCCACTTGGAATTATCTCCTTGCTTCAACATTACAAAGTCGAAATGTCGGGCGCAAACGCGGTAGTAATTGGTCGCTCAAAACTAGTGGGCAAGCCAATTGCTCTTCTTTTAATGGAACAAAATGCCACAGTCAAAGTCTGTCATAGTCGCACTAAAGACCTTGCTGACGAAGTACGCAAAGCAGATATTCTAGTTGTTGCAATGGGCAAAGGAAAATTTGTCAAAGCAGACTGGATCAAAAAAGGCGCAGTGGTAATTGACGTTGGCATACACCATGAGAAAAAAGAAGACGGAATGTCTCTTATTTATGGAGACGTTGATTTCGAGCCGGCTGCCAAAGTGGCATCTCTTATTACTCCAGTGCCAGGCGGTGTTGGACCGATGACTGTCACTCAACTTTTGTGCAACACAATTTTTGCTTACAAAAAACGTATGGGTTTAAATTAGGTCCATGAGCGCTATTACAGCAGGTGCACGCCTTCCAGTCTGGTCGAAAATAATTGTCTTTTTGACAATAAGCGGCATACTGGGCTCGATTGCAACAATTGTGTATGGCTCTCTGGAGATAAAGCGAATAGCGGAGCTAGCTGGCAATCCCAAATATGTAGCCAGCCTTGGCAATAAAATTGTCGACCTGCCTGACCCCCTTCCAAAGGGATTTGAATACCAGGTTGGTATGGATATGAGCTTTTTACGACTGGTAAGTCTTATAAATCGCGATGCGATGCAGCAATATACCTTTTACGATTTTCCGGGATCGACCAATCAAAAGGCGAAAAAATTTACCGAAGACGCATATGCTTACGGAATGAATACTCCCTCAGTGGTCGGAAAATTTACTTCTTTGATAAAAGAAGGCAGCTGGCAGCTTTTAGGTAAAGAGATGCCCTATATGCTTGGCAAAGTCAAAACCCCCGAAGGACAGGAAAGACAGGGTCTGGTTGCAAGCTGTGTCAACGAAAAAGGTCGTGCATTCTTGTTCTACGCGGTTCAAGTCGACAATCAAAAATTCGATATGGCTCCAAGCATGGAACTTATCAAGAGCATAAAGTCTTTTTAAGTGCCGTATGACATGCACGAATCCAAGCGAATATACTATTAGGTAGTTTGAAATTCAGATGAGGGAAGTCAGGGATAATGAGCCAAGCAAAACATCACGATTCTAGCCACGGCTGGCTGATTTTCTTTTTTGTTTGCTTTGCCAGTTCGGTTCTGGCGCTCGGCGTCTGGGCAATGTTCAACTATCATGCTGACGAACCTGCTCCTACAGCTGCACCTGCCGGTCACTAATTTTTGGTCACCTTAAAACCCAAACAGTCTATTGCTGAAGTCATTACTGTCGGCACCGAGTTATTGCTTGGTCAGATAGTAGACACTAATACGCAACATCTCGCACAAGAGATGGCGCGCCTTGGTATCAATTGCTTTTATCACACAACAGTAGGCGACAACGTTGAGCGCATCATTGCCTGTATCAGGGCTGCACTCAAGCGCGCAGACCTGATTATTTTGTCTGGAGGACTGGGACCAACAGCCGATGACTTAACGGTCGAATGCATGGCAAAAGCTCTTGGCGTGGAGCTTGAGATGCATCAGCCCTCGCTTGAACATATCAAAAAATTCTTCTCAACACGCAATATAGTGATGCCCGAGACCAATGCAAAACAGGCTTTGATTCCTCAAGGCGCCGAACCCTTGCAAAACGATGCTGGCACCGCCCCTGGTATCTATTGGGATATTGCTTCAGAACTTCTGAGCAAAGAAAATATCGAGTCGCCCCGCACGATGATTGCGTTACCCGGTGTGCCATTTGAGCTAAAACATTTATTCAAAACCCAAGTAACTCCAAGGTTAATCCAGCAAGGTGAAGCAGGAAGAGCCACCATTTACTCGGTAGACTTGAGACATTACGGCATCGGCGAGTCGGCTTTAGCTGAGCGTTATGCAGATCTTTTGCATTTATCAAATCCAACTGTGGCACCATATGCGGGGCATGGCGAATGTCGACTGAGAGTCACCGCTAAAGCATCGACTCTAGACCAAGCTAAAGCACTGACACAGCCTCTAGTAGATCAAATTGTCGAGCGCAGCGGTCCGCTTTTTTACGGATTCGATGAAACCAATCTCGAAACTGAGTGCGCAAGGCTCTTGACTGAAAAGGGGCTCACTATTTCTCTAGCCGAATCTTGCACCGGGGGCTTGATGAGTAAGCTTCTGACAGACATTGCCGGTTCATCCAAATTTATTAGCTTGAACCTTGTCACTTACGCCAATGAAGCGAAAGAAAAAATGCTGGGGGTCCCGCACGAAATACTGGTCGAGCATGGCGCCGTTTCAGAAGAATGCGCAAAATCGATGGCTCGCGGGGTGAGGCTTTTGAGCTCATCCGTTATCGGATACGCTATCACAGGCATAGCCGGCCCCGAAGGAGGAACGGCGGATAAACCAGTCGGTCTAGTCTATCTTGCCCTTGACACTGAAAAAGACACAATCACCAAAGAATTGCATATTGCAAGCCATTTGTCTCGCAAAGAAATCCGTACCCGAACTGCCAAAGAAGCCCTAAACATGCTCAGGCTCTATCTTGTTTGATTAAGCTTGCAAGTAATGGGTATTTATAAATGGAGTAAAATCGTCTTAGACGAGATTGCAGAACCAATGGACAGGAACCGAGAGAGAGACAGAGATAGACTGAATATGCCGATCGTTGCCGACTCGGTTTTTAACCGACAGGTCAGCAACGTTCGCACGAATCAGCTTTCGCTTGAACAGTTGAGAGCGCTTGCAGAAATGAACGCTCCCGCCCAACGTCAGCCAGACGTTTCGCAACAGCAATTTCAGACTCAGCAAGGGCGTCAAGTTCTCACCCAAGAAGACCTCGAGCGTATAGCTTTTTATGACGACCTAACCCCTGTCTACAATTTTAGATATCTACTTCGTAAACTCGACCGCGAAGTGCGCCGATCGAAAAGGTACAACCGCCCCCTTTCAATTATGATCGTGGCTATTGGCGGTTTACAGAAAATACAGGCAGAATTTGGCGACCAGATTCACTTGAACACTCTCATTTTCGTAGCCAATCAGTTGAATGCAGCTTCTCGCACAGACATAGACATGGTAGCGCGCTATGGCGACGATCGCTTTCTTTTGATGTTACCTGAAACTCCGGGGTCGGGCGCCGTCATAGTGGCTGACCGTATTCGCAAAAAGTTTTTGGAACTGCCGTTCGAACATAACTGGCATAAGCTCTGGGTGGAAACAAGTATTGGTATCGCATATTTTCCAGCCCACGGCACAGCACCTCAAGAACTTATTGCCAAAGCCGACTTAGCATGCGATCTGGTAGTAGAGCGCGGCGGCAATGGCACAGCTTTCTGTCCATAAAGTCTTAATGCCAATACTCTGAGAACTAATTACAAAATTAGCATTGCATCGCCATAACTGAAAAAGCGATATTCTCGCTCTACAGCTTGTTTGTAAGCATCGAGAATCGACTCCCTGTCGGCAAACGATGCAACCAGTACAAGTAGACTGGAGCGGGCTAGATGAAAATTGGTTATGAGTGAATCAACAATCAAGAACTTGTGACCGGGCTGAACATACAATGAAGTGCTTTCGCCATCGACTGCGCGAACAGTATTGTATTTAGTACCAGTCTGTAATCCAGACAAAGCTGCCGATTCGAGTGCTCTAAGCGACGTGGTGCCGACAGCGAAAACACGCGAGCCCCGCTCTTTGGCTTTGTTAATAACTTCTGCAGTTTCTTTGGAAATAAAAAATTGTTCCGACTCTAGTTTGTGATCTTTGACCGAGTCTGAAATTGGCTTAAATGTGCCTGCGCCTACGTGCAAAGTAATATACTCAACATGTATGCCCATGCGCTTCAGCTCGTCCATCAAACTATCGCTAAAATGCAGTCCGGCTGTAGGTGCTGCCACAGCACCGGGATGCTTGGCAAAAACTGTTTGATAGCGGTCTATGTCTTTGCCTCGCTTGAAGTCTTCGCCAAGCTCCGCCAGCGAGGCTCGCTTGCTCAAAATATAAGGAGGCAAAGGCGCAAAACCAACTTTTGAAAAAAACTCAAAAGCACTTCCTGCAGCACTCAGGTCTATAAGAACGCGGCGCTCGTTCTTTTCGGTCAGCATGAAACCTGCGATTCTGATACTGTAAATGGTGCCGTCTTCAGCTTCGACTTCAAGCTCTTCACCTTCTTTAAGACGCTTTATGGGCGAACCCATTGCTTCCCAGATTTTTCCACCCGATTCTTTTTCAGGCATCGCCCGCAAAAACAATAAATCTATCAATCCACCGCTTTTACGCTTTGCCACCAGATGCGCCGCAAGAACTTTGGTGTTATTCACTACGATTACATCGCCCGGATTTAAATATTCTTTGACATCGCTAAATTTTTTATGGTCCAGGCTTTTATTTTTTCGATCGAGCACAAGCAAGCGCGATTCATGTCTCACAGGCAAAGGCTCGTGAGCAATAAGTTCTGCAGGCAAATCGTAGTCTAAATCTTCAAGCTTCAATGACATGATGGGTAGAATTATAGAACGTGCCTAACTACAAAGAGCTAATCAAAGAAATTGCTAACGACCTGGGTTTTCATCAGGTCTCCTTTGCGTCACTTGCTCCACTTGAAAATGAGCGCGCACACTTTTCAAAATGGCTGGACATGGGTTTTCAAGGCACAATGAATTATATGGCACGCGAGCCCGAAACTCGCCTGGATCCAGCGCGTCCTTTACCTCAGGCAAAATCAGTCATAGTGCTTGCAGTAAATTACTTTACTCCTCGCCCGCCCAAGCCAGGGCCGTTCCACGGAGCCGTCGCCTCGTATGCGGTGGGTCGTGATTATCACCTGGTCATTCCAGAAAAAATTTCGCTGTTCAAAAACAGAGTCGACCAACTTCTCAATCAGACATCAGAATATAGAACTTGCACAGACAGCGCTCCGGTTTACGAACTGGGTCTTGCGGCTCGGCATGGAATCGGCTTTTCAGGCAAACACACTTTAATAATAGGTCCAAAACTATCTGGCTCTTACAACTTTCTTTGCGAACTATTTCTGGACACCGATTTAGAAACCTTTGGCATCAAGCCAGACGGTCCGTATCAGGGGACATGCGGAGATTGTTTTCGTTGCGGCAGTGCATGTCCAACTGGAGCCATTCAAAATCATGGCGACTATTTTGTCGATGCACGCCTTTGTATTTCTTACCAGACCATAGAAAACAAAGAGTCCATCCCGCTTGAGCTCCGCTCAAAATTAGGTAACTGGGTCTTTGGCTGTGACGTTTGTCAGGAAGTGTGTCCGTATAATTCCAGGACACCAACCACACCCTGGAGCGAATTCAAACCTGAAGCCGGAGTCGGACACTATCTAGACTTATTTTCGACACTCAAGATAAAAACTCAGGCAGAATTCAAATCGCTCTATGCACACACACCTTTATCGCGTCCCAAACGCAAAGGAATTTTACGCAATGCGCTTATTTGTATCGGCAACGAAATAGCATTGGGAAACGACGACAAATTTGCTTTGCAAAAGCTTTTTGAATTTGCCTCCAATGAAACAGAGCTAGTACTGCGCGAACACGCAACCTGGGCTATTTCGCAATCGACTTCTTCGAGCGCGCGTTATTTGCTCGATAAAATATCGTCGTTAGATTTATCGAAACATTCTTAGACCCTTAAATCCATTTGAGTCAAACCTAAGGTGTGTTTGAACAGAAAACCTTAGGTTTAAAACTCTTGGTTTTGAGGTGGTTCAAAACTAAAAAAGTTAAGTGAAAGCTTTTCTTCCCACAAAGCTTTCATTTGAAAATTTCGTTTCGAAGGCACACCTACATGCCAGCTGTAAGTCCACCATCTATGGGAATGACAGCACCTGTAATATAGCTTGCTTCAGGCGAACACAAGAACAAAACTACTTTTGCAACTTCGTCGCATTCGCCGACTCTTTTCATCGGGATATTTGCATCCACAAATTCTTGCAAGGCTTGAGCCCCCGAAATTCCTTTGCGTCTGCCCACATTTTCGTTGAAGCGCTCGCACAACGGAGTGCGTATACAGCCCGGACAGATAGCATTGCAACGTATGCCTTTAGAAGCATAATCAAGCGCAGTAGACAGAGAAAAATGAATTAGTCCTGCTTTAGAAGTAGAATATGCTGCACTATATTTGATACCGCGAAGTCCAGCATCGGATGCGTTGTTAATAATGGCACCACCGCCAGAATCGATCATGAAAGCAAGACACTGCTTGGTCATGAAATAAGCACCTTTTAGATTAGTATCCATGACACTGTCCCACATTTTTTCAGTGGTTTCATGCAGCGGGGCAACAGTTTCAACACCAGCGTTATTGAACAAAAAATTGATTCGCTTATAAATTTTATTGGCGACTCGAGCGACAGACAAAGAAGTTTCTTCTTTGGCCACATCTCCTACGATCAAGTCGAACTGACAATCGGCAGGAAGACTGCCGGCAACTTCAGCAAGCCCCGATTCGTCGATATCGACCAGAATCAAATTTGCGCCTTCAGCCCCAAAAGCAAGAGCGGTAGCCCTGCCAATACCAGAGGCAGCACCCGTTATAACAGCTACTTTGTCTTTGAATTTCAATTTGACCGACTAATCTTTCTTCTTGGGGCTATTAATCAATTCGGTCAATGAATCGATAATTACACGGTCGGCTTTGTGCTGCCAGTCAAGGGCAGTAAGCAATTCGCTTCGTGACATCAAACCACGAGCAAGGATCAATTCGCCAAGAGGTCGTCCTGATGTTTCCTGGTCTTTGATTATTTCTTCGAGCTGACTGACTGTAATTTTTCCGTGCTTGAGCAAAATCTCGCCGAGTCGCTCAGGACGGGTGAGTATGTCCCACTTATCTTCGTCTGACAAATTTATTTGGTTTTCGTCGGGCTGTTGAGCGTCACTCATTTGCTTTCCCCTTGTCAGGTCGTCCCTGCTGTGGCTGGATATTTTACCAAAATAAAAGCTATGATCCCAACATGCTCTTAGAAAATCCCAGCTCGAACTTTCTTACTTTCACCATTTTATTTTGCATTCTGGTCGCCATTTTCAATGGTGTCTTGGCATTTGTCAGACCTAAAATAATTAAAGCCCCACCTCGCCCGGTAACACATGTTTTTACCTGGTTGAACTGTGCCATATTTGTTGTTCTGGCAAGTTACTACAGCTATTTGTCTATGACATCTTATACTGCCTTACAATTATCGAAAGACGCGAATGGTGCCGGAAATTCTTCAATTACAGCAATTTTTGCTTTTGTTCGAAGCCCGCTTGAAATTGAAAGAGATCAGCTTGAATCAATCGCTGTCAAACAAGAATGGACACAGCGCAAACACGGACCTGAGAACTGGTACAGAATCATTCTTAAAACCAGAGCTGGTCAAGTAATAGAGCCAAACTGGTCAATAAGCGCAAAAAATAAAGACGAATATACAAAATTTGCAAAATTCGTGGATGAAATGAAGAACCAGAATCTTCCTTTGAGCTTCACCTACAAAGATGAACAAGGCCGAATTCATTCGACTCAGTCAATCACAGAACGCCCGAATCAGTAAACTATGAGCGTGCCACGGCTGGCTTGCCCATTTGCTTTTTGAGCTTGATTTCGCGCCAGAGGACCAAAAGACAACTAGCGTTGAAAATTGAACTGTACGTTCCAGAAATGATACCAACGAGCATCGCCAACACGAAGTCTTTGGTTGTAACCCCTCCCCACAAATAAAGTGCGGTCAAAGTGAAAACAACAGTCAAACTTGTGTAGATAGAGCGTGCCAGTGTTTGATTGACACTATCATTTGTGACGTCACCGAAAGTCTTTTTGTATTCTTCGCCAGTGACAGGGTTTTTGGTCTTGCTGCCGACATATTTTGCATTCTCTCTAATTCGATCGAATACAACAATAGTGTCGTGAACCGAAAAACCTATAACTGTCAAAACTGCTGACAGAAATAAACTGTCGACTTCCACACCAATCATCAGTCCAAGAATGGCATAAAAACCGCATAAAACAATAACGTCGTGCAACAAAGCAACAATGGCGCAAACAGCAAAGTCAAGCTTGTATCGGTAAGAGATATACAAAATCATTACAGCCAGAGTTGAAAACAGCGCTATCAAGCCGTTCATCAAAAGCTCAGGACCGATTGTAGCTGTCACTTTATCGATTGAAAGCTGTTTGAAAGGACCGAGTTTAGCTTCAAGAGCCGCGTCCAGTTGCTTTTTCAAATTCTCGTCATCAAGCGCTTTAGTACGCAGTACCACAGCTTCTTTACCTGATATATAGGCTTTTTGAACTTGCGAACCGGGAAGATGACACTCTTCTAAAACCTGATGGATAGGTTCCAGTTCGACTGGTTTATCAAATTGATATTGAAGAATAGACCCGCCAGTAAAGTCGATTCCAGGCTTGAGCGGTGTACCATATTTTGCATAAGATAGCCCGATACCGACCAGTCCAGGCAATGTCAGAAGAAGCGAAATCCCGATCCAGATCCAGCGATATTTGACAATATCAACTTTCACTTTATAGTCCTGCTCTTTAGTACTCACTACACGGCCTCCTTCTGTTTAGGCTTTTGAGTGGTTGAAGATTTCGAATCGAACTTTTGTCCAAACAAACCAAAACTGCGTGGTATCAAATGCAGCATCGTGCGTGACGCTGTAATGGCGGTGAACATTGAAACAGCAACACCGATCGCCAGCGTAACGGCGAAACCTTTCACTATTGAAGTTCCAAACATCATAAGCACTGCGCAAGCAATCAAACTATTTGCGTTTGAGTCGAAAATCGCCGAGAAAGCTCGACCAAATCCAGCTTCAATTGCTGAATACAGCGCTTTGCCATTTTTCAGTTCTTCTTTCGTTCGCTCGAAAATCAAGATGTTGGCGTCTACCGCCATCCCGATTGAAAGAATGAAACCGGCAATACCAGCTAATGTCAGCGTAACAGACATTGAAATGAAAATTGCTAGAGTGGCTAATGTATACAAAATGAGCGCGATGTCTGCGACAAGTCCAGCCCATCCATAAACGAGAAGCATAAAGACCATAACGGTAGCGATACCGATACAGCCAGCAATCAAACTCTTATTGATCGAATCTTGACCAAGTGTAGCTCCCACAGTTCTCTCTTCTAAAATTTGAACAGGAACTGGAAGGGCACCAGCATTCAGTTTTACAGACAAATCCACTGCTTGATCCTGGGTAAAACTACCAGTGATTTCGCCGGTACCTGTAAGAATCGGCTCTTTTACAGTAACTCCACGATACTCTTGCAATGAAAGCGAACGACCATCAGGTCCACGTTCGGTCGGCACACCATCCAGAAAAATACCGATCTGCTGTCCTACCAGACGCTTCGTCAACTCGCCGAATTTTTTGGCTCCTTCGGGCTTGAATTCGAAGCTCACTCTATATGTCGAGCCGGCCATCATCGCGGTTGCTTGAGCACGTTTGAAATCAGCACCAGTAAGACCACAATCTTTCCACATTGCAGTTCCGTCCGGAGCGATGGCTAACTCTTTAAACTCGAGCAAAGCGGTGGTACCAATTCGGTCTTTGGCTTGTTGCGGATCTTTGATGCCAGGCATTTCGACAATCAGTCTGTCTTTGCCTGCACGCTGAACCAGCGTCTCTGAAACGCCAAGACTGTTGATACGGTTATTGATGACTGTCTCAACACCATTCATTACTTCGGGAGTAATTTGTGGCACCTGGGGTGGTGCGGGCAAGGCTTTGAGCAAAAGCTGAGAACCACCACGCAAATCAAGACCCAATTTCAAATTGGTAAATAACACATATCGGGTCGGTATCTTCTTATCCAGATTGAGAGATTGAGCCAAACCGGCAATACCGATACGTTTTAAAATCTGGATGTTATTCGCCATTTGAGCCTTTTCAAGCTCTTCTTTGACTACATGCTCTTTCTCGTAAATATTCATTTTTTGCCAGCGCGGCATGGCGACACAGCGTTTCTGAATCTCCATGTTCAGCTCGCTGGTATTCATGTTCGAAAGTTCGATCCAGTGATTAACAGTGGATTCCGGCTCGATTTTGAATAGCGTAGTAAGAGACCAGAAAAATACAACTATAACCGCCCACGGTTTCCAGTCTCTGAAGATAGCCGAAGAGCCTATCTTAGAAAGCAACGATTTACTTGCCATGTTTTATCCTTGATTAACTGCTTGTGCCAGGGAAACTCTGTCTCCACCAGCGTTCAGTGCTTGCTCTAAAGCTTCGATGCCGCGTTGCAGCAATTCATCATGTTCTCTTGCATGAGTAGGAAAAGCAGCCAGACCCACACTTGCTGTAACTTTGAGATTATTGAAATTAGCGCTCAAAGATTGATTGGCTACTCTTTGTCTGATGCGCTCGGCAACTACAGTTGCGCCCTGCACACCAGTTTCTGGAAATATAAGCGCAAATTCTTCAGACGAATAACGAGCTGCAATATCAACGTCTCTGGTCGCGCCTTTCAAAATCTCGCCTACATATTTGACCACTGCATCAGAAGTCAGTGCGCCGTATTGACGAGTGAGATCTTTAAAATTGTCCACTGACACCATGCATAGTGATACAGGTCTCTTGTATCTCTTGGAACGCTTCAATTCGTCTTTCAGTTCTTTCAAAAAAGTGCGCGAGTTATAAAGACCGGTGAGCATATCTAGAAGTGCAAGACGCTCGATTTCCTCGCCTTTGCTTGTGGGTGGGGCCTGTTCCGAACCGGTCAAAAGTGAACGCTGCTCAAGTTCTTTGACACGTTCTATGACCTGGCTGTCCATATAGGACCTTGCTCCAGTCTGTTTGACGCCAGCTGGGTTTTCGAGCACCCGGCAAAACATGCATGTGCGTCCGCTGCAAATGTGGTCGGTTCTTCCTGTAGCCATTTAAATCAAACCTTACTCGTAAAGTCACTAGTGTCAACGAGAGTAAATTATGACGCCTATAGTTATAAACTTATAGATAAATATATTTTCAGCAGTAACTAAAATCCATAATACGACGGTCGACCAGGTCTCACACTACGCTTGGTTGAACCAGAATCCCCTTACTTACAACCTTAGAACCAGAAACGAAAAGATCTTCAACTTGCGTTTTTGATGACAGCGCCAGGTCAAAAACAGTGTCAGGCGAGCTATTTTTTTGCGAAAGATTCAAGATCAAAATGTCTGCGCTTTTACCTTTTCCAATCGAGCCAATTTCATTTTCTTTGTTCAGTGCTCTTGCGGCATCATATGTGAGCAAAGACACGATTTGCTTGCTTGAAAGACTTGTGTGCTCGCGCACGTAACGCGCTGTTTCTCTCAAATCCAGACTAAAGTTCGATGCAAGACTATCGGTTCCTAACCCCAGCTTCATCTTATTTGCGACATATTTTTCAACTGGGGCATTTCCATTTGCAAGAAGAAAATTACTGATTGGACATAAGGCTAAAGAAGTAGAGTTTAGGCGCATAGATTCAAGGTCCTGGTCAGTTGCAACAACGCAGTGTGCGGCCAGTAAATTGTCGTCAAGCAGACCAAATTGATTCAAATGCTCTATAGGAGTCTTGCCGGACGCCCTCCACGTGAGCCCCTCAATCATTTTAGATACTTGCTCGGCTAGCCCGTCTTGATTGCGAAAGCGAGTGAAAGCTTCAAATAGGAAACGATCGATTTGTCCATTTTGCCCTGGATTTGCATTATTGAACCAGTCAAATTCGACTTGCGACTCCGACACATGGGCTAGAACTTTAGTATTTTGAGACAAAGCGAAATCGGCAGCCAGACGCCATAATTGCGGAGACACCGTATATGGTGCGTGAGGAGAAACGGTCAGTAAAAGATTGCTATTTTTATTCGGTACAAACTGTCGAGCCTTTTCAAATCTTTCTTTCCAGATGGCGAACTGAGATTCACTTTGAGTTGGATCAATTCCAAATAACTCAAGCCCCACCAACCCCTTAAGCCCAAGACGCTCAAGAGCCGCCAGTCCGGTAACAGCCTGAAAAGAATTATCAACAATAAAACTGGTACCACTAAGTGCTGCAAGCTCGGCTCCACGCTTAGCAGAAGCGAAGTAATCATCTTGCTTCCAGCTTGATGTCTTTGCTATAAGCTCAGGAATCCATGAAAACAAAATAGAACCAGAGCCGGTTTCTTTCTTGGCTGGCATCTGTGTATGACTTAAATTAGAATAGTCCAGATGGCAATGCAGATTTATCAATCCAGGCATGGCGATGGATTCGCCATAATCTATAAATGCACTGATGTCGCTTTGAGGCACTGGCGAAACATCTTTGATCCGCCCATCTTCAATAGTTATGAAATTATCTTCTAGAGGGCATAGCTCGCCATGCTCATCTAGAGCAAGCGTCCATTTGGTTTTGATTACTTGTGATA
>CAZFKB010000038.1:0-9280 GCA_964519785.1 uncultured Candidatus Obscuribacterales bacterium
AACTAAATTTGTACGAGACAGTCTACATCGTACGTCCTACATTGGATGAAGAAGGACTGGACAACGTCATCAAACAAGTCGAAGAATTCATGACCAAAGAAGGTTGTGTAATCAAAATGACTGACAAGAAAGGCAGAAAGCGCCTTGCTTACGAAGTGAAAAAGATGCGTGACGGCTATTATGTCAGCACCATTTTCGAAGGCAAGCCAGCATCAATCGCTGCCATCAAACGCATGATGACTATTTCTGAAGAAATCATCCGCTCCATTATTGTGAGCATTCCTCCTGTGGCTGCCGAGATTACTTCTTAAGATAGAGGCGCGAATATGAGCATCAGCAAAATCGTTATTTCCGGTCAAGTGGTCAAAGCTCCTGAAAAGCGCTTCACGCCAAATACAAATGTGGCTGTGACTGAGTTTTTCATTGCCGTCAACCCAACACCCAGACAAGGTCAACCCAACGAAACTGCTCTGGTCAAAGTCATCACATGGCGTGACCTGGCTGAGCGTTGTTCGACCGAATTGCAGAAAGGTGACACGGTAGCTGTTGATGGCAGATTGCAAATCAACACTTTCACAACAGCTGAAGGCCAGAAAAGAAAAGACATAGAAATCGATGCTGTTTCAGTAGAGAATCTGGGAACCGGTCAAGCTCTAGGAGCTGGTGCCGCTCAGGCTTCGGGTCAGAAAGTAGAAGCGCTCAGCCGAGCAGGCGCGCCTTCCAAAAAATCTGGTTCTGAAGATCTTGATGCTATCTTCGCTGAAGACGAAATTCCATTCTAAACAAACTTTAAAGGACATTTAAAATCATGATGAAACCTAATTTTTCTAGCAGCGGCGGCGGTGGCGGCATGAAAGGCGGCCAAATGAGACGTCATAAGCCTTGCACTTTTTGTGGCGAGCGCGAAGAGAAAGAAAGATATATCGACTTCAAAGATCCAATTCGCTTGAGAAAGTACGTAACTGAGCGCGGCAAAATTCTTCCCCGTCGTATCAGTGGAAACTGTGCTGTTCACCAGCGCGAGTTGACCTTGGCAATCAAGCGCTGCCGCGACATTGCCTTGCTTCCTTACATGTCAGATTCCTAGATTCTCTAGAGATTCTTGGCTATCCAAAAGCAGATTTATTGTAATATTGCATTACGGGCCGAAGTGGTGAAATGGCAAACACGCTACGTTCAGGGCGTAGTGAGCGCAAGCTCTTGTGGGTTCAAGTCCCACCTTCGGCAAATAAATCTACTTAGCAATTGAGAGGTGTAATTGGTTACAGATCCGCGTCGCATGGACCAAAAACGTGAGCTCCCCCCCTTGAATGAAAGAATTCGAGTGAGAGAAGTCAGGCTTATTGACGAAGATGGTGCTCAAGTCGGTGTTGTTAATACTCGTGAGGCTCTAGCAAGGGCTCGCGAAAAAGGTTTGGATTTGTTTCTGGTGCAGCCTGATGCCAATCCGCCCGTAGCCAAGATAATGGATTACGGTCGCTATAAATATGATCTAGACAAAAAAGGCCGAGAAGCAAAGAAAAAGCAGCATTCTGCAGACGTCAAAGAACTCAAGATGCGATACAAAATTGAGGAGCATGACTATCAAGTCAAGCACCGCAAGGCAGAAGAGTTTTTGCAACATGGCGACAAAGTGAAAGTGGTAATCATGCTTCGAGGTCGCGAAATGCAACACTCGGGTATGGCACTCGACTTGATGAACCGATTCGCCAAAGACCTGGAAGAACTTGGTGCACTCGACCGCGAGCCGCGTATCGAAGGCAAGAACGTCATTATGATTATCTCGCCTGTCTCACCGCGTAAATGAACTAAAGACTTTTCATCTGGTTTAGTGCTCGGTTAAGTTTCGAAAAGCCTATATACACTGTAAATCTAGAAATAATGCTATTATTTCTGTTTCGTCTGTCTCCTTGCGAGATAGTCGTTGTTTGATTGATCAATCGATCTTAGGAATAAAATCTATGCCAAAGATGAAAACCAACAAGGCTGCCGCCCGCCGTTTCAAAATTACGGGCACCGGCAAAATATTGCGCAAGCAATCCGGTACAAGGCACATCAACGAATGGATGTCACCAAGCGTGAAAGTTAAGTTGCGTGGATGGTCTGCCGTTCACAAAGACGTTGAAAAACACGTTTTGTCGATGTTTCCATATCGTAAATATCTTCGTTAAATCCAAAAAAAGTACATATAGCCTTGTCTAAGGGAACAACTCCTCCCCGATGGCTGGCAAAAATGTTCGATTCATATAAAGAAGGAGAGAGTAATGGCCAGAGTTAAAAGAGGAAGTGTCTTGAGAGCAAGACACAAAAAGATCCTCAAATACGCTAAAGGTTTCCGCGGTTCGAACTCGAGATTGTTCATCGCCGCTAACCAGACAATCATGAAAGCATGGAGAAATGCTTTTCGTGACAGACGCAAGAAAAAACGCGATTATCGTCGTCTCTGGATCACACGTATCAACGCAGCTTGCCGTCAGCACGGTATGAGTTACAGTCGCTTTATGAATGCTTTGATGAAAGCAGAAGTGCAAATCAACCGTAAAATGCTTGCTGAAATGGCTGTCTCAGACAAAGACGCTTTCAAAAAATTGGTTGATGTAGCTTCCGAACACACCAAAGCAAAGGCAACGGCTAAGGCCAAATAAGCTTTGGCGATGGATTTTGTCTCGGTACAGAGCGCATCCAATCCGCTTCTAAAAAAAATACGCAGCCTGCATACAAAGCAAGGTCGGCATGAGCATTGCCTCTTCATTGCTGAAGGTCGCAAATTGATTGAAGAAGCCCTGGCTAAGGGTGCTTCGATTGCTCACGTCATCATAAGCAAAAGCTTTTATGAAGCAGCAGAGCAAGCTGACTTAGAAGCACTTCTACTCGAGCATGGGCTTGGCAAATTGTCTATCACTATGGTGGAAGACTCTTTGTTCAAGCCCTTATCTACTTTGGAAAATGTTCCAGAAGCAAGCGTGCTTGCTGTAATTAAAACGCCAGACTATAAGTCTGATTTCTTGAACCAGGAAAATCCGCTTGTAGTAATTTTAGATGGAATTCAAGACCCAGGTAACATGGGAACTATTATTCGATCTGCCTTAGCCATGGGTGTATCTGGCATAATCATGACTAAGGGATGTGTCGACCCTTTCAATCCAAAAGTGGTGCGGGGTGCAAGTGGTGCATTATTTCAGATGCCTTTGATTTTAAATCTCACTTTTGAAGATGCGGTTCAGCAGTGCAAAGAGCATAACCTGAAAGTGATTGCAATGAGCCCAATCGCTCAAAAAAGTCTGGATCAGGTCGACTTGAAGAGTGGCTCTGCGCTTGTTTTTGGCAATGAAGGCAACGGTCTCGATAAGTCGAATCAAGAACTGGCCGACATCAAAGCTTTCATTCCAATGAATAAAGCAAGCGAATCGCTCAATGTGGCAAGCTCTTGTGCCATGGCGCTTTACGAATCATCCAGGCAGAGAGGTTGGAATTATGTCTGACCAGCAAGTGGATGAAAAAGAAGAAATTGAAGAAGACTTTGTCGAAACAAAAGGCGAATTAGAAGACCAAGACGAGCACGAAGAAAAAAGTCGTCTCGACAAGTTGTTCGATGGCGACCCGGGAATGACTCTGGTTGAGCATTTAGATGAACTCCGCCAACGTCTCATTCGCAGTTTGCTCTATATTGCCACCGGATTTGTAATTGCTATTTTTATTACCAAAGACGTTTTGCGTTTTCTTGAACGTCCAGCCGGTGATATTAAATTCCAGGCTTTGTCTGTCGAAGAGCCGATTGTCGTTTTTTGCAAAGTAGCATTTTATATCGCAATTATCATTGCATCGCCCTTTATTTTGATGGAGGTCTGCCGCTTCGTCGCACCTGGTCTTACCAAGAAAGAAAAACAGATAATTACTCCAGCACTTGTTGGTGGACCGATTTTGTTTATATGTGGTGCGGCTTTTGCATACTATTTGCTGCTTCCGCCAATGATGCACTTTTTTACAAGCTTTGGCTCTGGCGTGACAGTAATAAATCAAAGACTCGATTTTTATATTTCGCTAGTATCTAGCATCCTTTTATATATGGGACTTTGTTTTCAATTGCCTATTGTTTTATTCGCCCTATCTTTTACCGGACTTGTAGATTCAGACAAATTGATAAAATTCTGGCGTTATGCTGTTTTTGGTGCGTCTGTGGTGGCGCTTGTCATTACGCCTGATCCCACTGCATTTTCTATGTTCATGGTGATGGGAGCGCTTGTCGGACTTTATGCAATCACAGTGGTGATGCTCAAACTGTTTGGGCGTTAAGAATGGATTTATTGCTACAAACAACAGACTGGCAGGGCATCATCTGGGCACTGCTTGCTTTTGTAATGATCAAAGAGTTGCGCGCGCACGGTAAACAAATTTTTGACGACAATGTAACTTCATTCGATAAAGACCGCTTACTCAGGCTTGCTTATACATTTGTATATCCCATCGTAGTCTTGTTTCATGAATCTGGCCACGCGCTTGCCACCATTATGTGCGGTGGCGTGGTGAAAGAATTCCATTATGGTTTCTGGATAGGTTATGTGGTTCCGTCAGGTCATTTTACTGCCTTGCAGGATTTGTACATAACGCTTGCTGGTAACTTGATTCAGATACTGATTGGCTTTGTCTTTTTGTTATTTGCCCTTATTGCTCGCTCGCCAGCAATGGTGGCACTCTGGGTTTACTCGGCTATCATTGCAATTGCAGGGACCGTTCTTGCTTATACTCTTTTGTCTGTGCTCACCGGAGACGGTGACTGGGCGATGATTTATCGCAATCCCGAAAAAACAGCTACGGGTATCATATTTGTTTGTCATGCAATTCTTGCTGCTTTCACCATTTATTTACTCAATGGAAAAGCGCCAAAACTCTGGTTTTATAAACGACTCAATCCGGATTGGAGTGTCAAGCTCAAAGAATTAGAAATTGAACTTGCTCAAAACCCCGGACCCGACAGTAATTTACGTTTGGCTGCGCATTATGTTCAAGCGCGCGATTACAAAATGGCAAGAAAATATTTCGATGCCATAGACCAAATAAACAGAGATCATCGCGTTCTTTTATTGATGGCTTATGTGGAAGATCAAGAAAATCACCCAAGCAAAGCTCTTGCTCTTTGTCAAAAAATTATTGATTCAAACGAAGATCCGCTTATTTTGTCGCAAGCTCTTTGTTTTTACGCCGGTGTTTTACCACGCGTTCCGCACCAAGAAAATCCTCTGCAAAAAGCCCGTCAATATTTAGATAAAGCAATTCAGCTGGCACCAGGCTATGGAGACCCTCTCTTTTACATGGTGATGAACATGATTCAGGCGCGCGATTTTGACGCTGCACAATCAACGCTCGAATACTTGAATAGAGAGGCGCAAAACTTAAGCTGGTCTAATCCGGCTTTAAGTGCTGAAGTGTTACCGGAACTTAATGCGCTTAAAACTATGAGAAAGCAGAAACGGTGAGGATTCACCCTTTTTTCAATAACTTATTCTCAGGCTTGTCAGGTGACCGACTCCTATAATGGCATCCATGTCCGTACAAGACCTGACCCACTATTTACTCTTTGCGGTTAACCTCACAGCCTCGTGGCTTGCTGTGTCCACATTGTGGAAAGTAATTGGCTCGCGTCAGTCGCTTTGTTCTGAAAGTCTGTCTCAAGATAATCGCCGTCTATTGTGGCGTGTTGTTTTCTTCCTTATATTTCCTCTTTCAAATGCGCTCAAAGCATTTGCCACGCAGTCGGTGGTCCGCGCTATGGGCGGGGAAGCGAGTTTCAGCAGCTGGGGTCTTTACTACTATCTAATTGATATTCAAGGCGCACAAAATTGGTCGACCGGTCAGTCGTTGTTTGCTTTGCTTTCAGGCGAAATTGTTCTTTTTGCTTTTCTACTGGCACTTTTGCCAGTATTTCTCCTGCGTCCAAATCCTTGGTTTTCGACTTTATTAGGTTATGCAACTGCTTTTCTGTTCGCCTATAGCCTCATTTGTATCCCAGTGCTATCGGCTCTGGGTGTAACTTTTGGACCCTGGAGCGAGATTGCATCGACCATGCATCTCAAATCGAAGACAGCAATACTTTTAGGCTTAAACGCCGCAATGCTCTTTTTGGTTCTTGCCACTGCTAACTTAAAAGCAGTGCGCAGCTGGTTCTCAAAACTTAGCAGACCAGTTGCTAATGAGCGTTTGCAAGAAGTCGTATCGTCAATTGAATCAAGCAAAATAAGCGCCGACTCGCCAAATAGTATTTGCAGATTAGCGCATCTTTATCATCTTGCTGGATTGACTAAAGAGTCGCAAGAGCATCTAAAAAAGCTCAACACCAAGTACGGAACCTCGCTCTACACGGCATTCTTGAATGCTACCCTTGCTTATCATTTGAAAAAGTTCGATTATGCAAGAAAAGAATTTTTGAATATCGCAAATTCGCCTGACCTTGTAAGTGAAAACAAGCTCAAAGCAGATTTACTCGCAGCAGCAAGTTGTGCTTCCTTTGCTCAAGGCAAAGCCCGTTCGGCTTTCAGGCTTTGTTTGAAAGCATTGCAAGAAGACAGAACTTGTTTACTTGCTCAACTTATTAAGGTCGATACTTTGCTTGCAACAGGCAAATTCAGTCGTTTAGAGATGGAAAATCATACGCTTCTGTATGAGGTCGATCCCCAAAAGGCTCTCGACGAGATAGTTCCGCTTGATTTCAATAAAACAATCGACGCAATTGCAAGAATTGAGAAATACTAATTTTGGCTAATATTCCTGTTTTCGTATTCTTCCCACTTAAAGCGCATATAACTAGGATATTTGCGTGTTTCACCTATATTATATTTACTGGAAACACCTCTATAATTTCTGCAACTAGAGGTTGCTCTTATGCGAGTTAAGGCGCTTGACAAGTTTTTCAAAAACGTCAGCATCCGGATGCGGATGGTCCTTTTGTGTCTGGCAGTCGCTCTTCCCTTAGTCGCTTCTGGAAGTCTTTTCCTTTTCAAACAATACGACTTCATTCAAAAAGAAACTCTTCGTTCGACATCTTTCAAAGCTGGCATCGGCTCTCGCTCGATGAGTCAATGGATTCAGGCGCAAATAAACGCTGTGAGTGCAGTGAGCGCCATGGAAAGTTTGTCCAATAGTCTAACTTTGCACGACGCTAATTGCACAGCTATAAAAACCGCTCTTGCTTTGCACAAAGACTGGAGCGAAATGGCTTTGCTCGATCTCCAGGGCAAGCCAGTATCTGTTGCCGCAAATGCCGGAACAATTTTGAAATCAACGACTGCAACCTTTGGTTTGGAACAAAAATCAATTCTCAGGCAGGTTGCTCAAACAAAGAGACCGCAAATATCATCCTTTATATATTCACCTTGGACTCAAAAACCCGCATTAGCAGTGGTGGCTCCGGTGATGAAAGGTCAAAGCAATGAATTGTCCGGATTCATTGTGGCAAGCGTTAAACCAGAATCGGTGCTTGATCTCTTTGCCGGATTGCAGAGTCTTGAAGGTACAGTGATAACTGTCGTAGACAATAAAAAGAGAGTGGTAGCGCGTTCGCTCGAAAATCAATACTGGCAGGGCAAAGATTTTTCGCAGTCACGCTGCGTACTTGCCTCTAAAAACGCTAAGAGCGGAACCCTTGAAGCTGTAGGAATCGCAGACAAGATTGCTCGCACCTACGCTTTTGATGCAGTCGAGCCGTACAAATGGTTACTTCTTGTAGGTGTGCCTAGTCCCTCTGTTTTTGGACAGTCGTATCACTGGCTGCACATAATGATTTTGATGAGCGTACTTGCCATTGGCACTTCGCTAGGTCTTGCATATTTATTCACTAAAGAAATAAATAGAACAGTCAATTCGTTGGCTAAAGCTGCAAAAGCAATTGGCGAAGGCAATTTTCGTGCAAGAGTTGCTGTCACTACAAACGACGAGCTTGGAACGCTTGCCCGTTCTTTCAATAGTATGGCTAGCACGCTGCATTCTGACAAAGAGCAGAAGCTCATGGTTCAACATATTTCGCGCGCTGTCAGACAATCGCTTAGCTTGACTGAAACGCTGAACACAACGGTTCGCGAGCTTGGTAAAAACTTGAACGCAAGCAGATGTTGTCTTGCTTTGCTTGAAACCAGTTCGATGGGTATTGCAGATGACGAATTATTGTTCGAGCATACCTGGTGGAATAGTGAAGCTGGCGGGGTGCCATTACAGAAGCTTACTGTGCCTATACCTAAATTCAGTTTGCTTCGTACCATAATCGAACAAGGTGAAGTCTCTTCTTTAGACTTGATCAATGGACAAGAGCGCTTTAGACCGGTTTTGATTCGTGGTGACGACTGGAACGCGGTGCGCTCGCTTATTGCATGCCCAATCACAACAGAACACGGTCCTTTGGGAATCATTTTAGTCCAGCAGTGTGACAGACTGAGAGTCTGGTCGCAATCTGAGCTTGAGTTGGTTGAAGCTGTTGCCGGTCAGGTTTCTGTTGCAGTCAAACATGCTCAACTCTACGAGCGCTCCAAGAACATGGTCGAGCAAGAAGTGCTCATTAACCAGATTGTAAAATCGGTTAGAAGTTCTCTTGATTTGAACGTGATCTTGAATACTTCAACCAAAGAGTTATTACGCGCATTGAACGTCGACCGAGTTCAAATTATTCAGCCGCGTTCTGAAGAGCCGCTTGTGGTTACTCACGAGTTCACCAAAGAAGGACTTGAGCCGTGTCTTGATAAGTGTATTTATCCGGAGAATCTCGATTTTTCACCTAATCAGCAAAATGGTGTTTCTCTTCGTAATACCGTGCTTGGTATCAACCTTGAAGCTTTGCTTGCAGAAGGCAGTGAAGTCGAAGTCACTGTTCAGCAAGATCAATCAACTACAATGCAAGAAATTCCAATTGCAGTAATACATGATACTGCTCAGGATAGTCGTTGTATTCCATTTAAGCCGTTTATCGATTTGGTCGGTGCCAAGTCGCTTGTAGCTGCTCCGCTGTCTAACGAAAATCGTTTGCTTGGTTTGCTCATGGTGCACCAGTGTCAGAAGACGAGAGAATGGACCCAGAGCGAAGTCCAGCTTGTCATGGCAATTGCTGACCAGTTGGCGATGGCTGTCACTCATGCTCACCTGTTCGCTCAAGTTCACCATCAGTCTATTACCGATGGTCTTACTGGACTCTATAACCACGTTTACTTCAAAAAACGTCTCGACGAAGAGCTTCGTCTGGCAAGCAGAAAAGGTACTCATTGTTCTTTGATAATGATCGATTTAGACAAGCTCAAGCATA
>CAZFKB010000038.1:9380-10697 GCA_964519785.1 uncultured Candidatus Obscuribacterales bacterium
AGAAAAGGTACTCATTGTTCTTTGATAATGATCGATTTAGACAAGCTCAAGCATATAAACGACAATTATGGTCACCCTGTAGGTGATGCTGCAATTCGACAGATAGGCGCTATCCTCAATACCAGCTTGCGATCTGGTGACACTGCCGCTCGTTATGGTGGCGAAGAGTTTGGTGTCATTCTGCCAGAAACATCGCTTGCTGAAGCTGCAATGATCGCTGGTCGTCTGTGTAACAGAATCAGACAAAGTCATATACCAGGTCTTGGACAAATCACAGCATCGCTTGGCTCTTCCACCTTCCCACAAAACGCAAGAACCACTGCAGAGTTGATTGAGACTGCCGACAAAGCACTTTATGTCGCTAAAAATGGTGGCAGAAACCAGGCAAGAACATTCGATGAGCTGTGCAAACTCGATCCGGCAAAATATGGTGGCATTCAAAGTCAGAATGAAGTTGTTATCCCGGCAATAAATGAAACGCCTGGCGCTCTTTGATATAGACGAAACACTTATATACACCGATGGTGCAGGAAGGCGCGCAATCGGGCGTGCTCTAATGGAAAAGTTTCAAGTTGATGCAAGCAAACTTTCAGTAAGTATGTCGGGCAAAACAGACCCCCAAATTTTGCGTGAAATGCTTGAGCTGGCAAAGCGTCCACCGGATGCTGAAAACGATGCTATCCGCGAGCGCGAAATGTATGAGCTTTATATCGAGCTTCTTGAAGAAGAACTAAAAAAGGAAGGTCGATATGTAATTCATAAAGGAATTCCAGAATTATTGCAGTTGCTCGACGAGCATAACTATGTACAAATGGGCTTGCTTACTGGAAATATCGAGCGCGGTGCCAAACTGAAACTCGATCGTTTCGATTTGTGGAAATTTTTTCCAATTGGTGCCTATGGATCTGATTCTGCTAATCGGATGGACTTGCCTGCAATTGCAACCAAGCGCGCAGAAGAACATTACGGAATTAAGTTTGCACCACATGAGGTGGCGGTGATTGGCGATAGCATTTACGATGTGATGTGCGCCAAACATTTTGGAGCGGTAAGCATAGCTGTCAATACTGGTGTCACGTCCCGCGAAGCACTTATAGAACAAAATCCCGATTATTTATTTGACTCGCTTGAAGACATAAATGCAGTGCTTGAGGCTATACTAAAGTGATGCGAAAAATTTTCAGTCTTGTTTTAGCTTTATCGTTTTGTCTGCCAGTAAGCGCCCAAAAGAACTCCTTCGATTGGGAAGACGGTGACGACACTTCTAAACCACAGCAAGTTCAAACCAATCAAGTCAACCAGACAGACCAAAATACT
>CAZFKB010000038.1:10797-18881 GCA_964519785.1 uncultured Candidatus Obscuribacterales bacterium
GAGAAAATTTTGCAACCAGGTCGTGAAGGAACTGTGAATTTTTCTTTTGAACATACTGGAAATGGTGGCATCTCTCTTGAACCCACTGTGGTTAAGATGATGATTCCAGCGAGCGAAAGTTACGGTATGAGCAAACTTGCAGGACAAATGGGTCTTACTTCGCAAATGATGCAAATGGTATCGTCTGCAATGTCGAGTACTCAAATTCCAGTCTTTTTACACTTTGGCGAAGTATCAACTTCGGGCAATAACGAGGTTGGAGTTTCTGGCAATCAGATTCAGCAACATGTGGTCAAAAACGAGATTAGACAGCTAGCGCCAAATGTCATTGAGCAGCAGATAATTACTCGCGATGCATCGGTGATGGCAAACGGCTCCCGGCGCGAAGGTTATACAGAGAGCGATATCAGATTTACTCAGCAAAGCTCAGGTGCAATGTATGTACTAGCAGCCTCTGTAGACTACGGTTCTCGCGGCGAATTCTTGCGCAAACTGATTATGTACGGCAATGTTTATCGTGGCCATGTCATGGATACAAGTCCGTCTTCTTACAATTTATCCAGCATGATGAGTCAGGCAATGGGAAGAAACGCTGGCGCTGGTTATGGCATGTCGCCCCAAGGTAGTTCTTACAATAATATGTCGCAACTTGGAAACCTGATGAATCAGTATGGAGTAAGCTCCAATTCGGGCTCCTATCCGCAAATGGGTGGGGCTAATACAAGTGGTATGGGGAATATGGGCTCCTATTTACAAGGCTTTTCACAAGCGATTAATAGCCTGAATGCAATTCCTAATCAGTACTAAAGAGCTCAACTTTAGAAAAATCTGATATCCTATGAGCCATTGCCGGGTTAGACAATATGGCGCAGTCTTTGCGCGTATCATAAGGGGAAAAATATGTTGTCAAGATCGCTCAAGTTAAGCCTTCTTCTTTCGGTCGCTCTCTGCTCATTCAGCGCTGTCCAAGCCGACGAGGCGTCGACCACGGTAACCACTACAAGCACATCAACTTCTACCACCACAGTAGAAAAGTCTCCGAGCATTGCTGAAATGGAAGGTCATCGCCACAAAATGCGCGACGATTTGATGACGCCGTCACTCAAGGGACTTCGCGGTTTGTCCTTTGGTATCCCCGGTCACGTTGGCGATGCAAGCGCAGAGCAAACTGCAATGAATAAGTTGAAACAACTTCCCATTCCTGTTTCCAAAATTGTTGATCTCAAACATGCTGAAACCAAACCTGTAGACGCTATTCTGCAAGTAAAAGTACTCGAGACTGGTAATGACTATAGACTGGTAGAGTTGAGCTTGATTCAGTGGACAAAGCTGATACGTAATGGACAGGAAGTGAAATCTGTCACTTACAGCGATCAGACCGTCACTCACAAAAGCACCGTAAATGATACCATCGGTAAAATGGTCAATCAGTTCGTGCTCGACTTCATGAAAGCCAACCATCAGCAAACAACTGTGACCGAAGGCAAATCGAACAAGAAGTCTTAGACTTAAGCTAAATGCCGATAGTCCATCACAATACTAGAAGCAGTGTTGATAAGCTTGCTGACAAGCTCACTTTGTCTGATGATCAATTTGAACAGATTGCAAAAGAGACTGAAGTAAAAGCTGCGCACGATTATCAAGGTTATAAGAGGCAATTGATCACTTTTGCCTCTCTTGGTTATCTTTACATAGGCGTGATAGTTGCGCTGCTGCTTTCACTCGTGTTTGTAGTCTGCTGGTTAAGTCTTGCCGGACATCGAATTTATGTAGGTGCTATAAAAATAGTTTTTGTATTGCTCATTCTTGTATTTTTGGTTCTGAAATCGTTATGGGTTAAATTCGATCCCCCGGCCGGAATATTACTCGAAAGAAGCGATTATCCGGAACTATTTTCTTTACTAGATGAAATTTGCACTAAACTCGATACCAGGGCCGACAAGGTAATCTTGAATAGTGATTTCAATGCTGCCGTGGTCGAACATCCCAGATTTGGATTCCTTGGTTTCAATACAAATTATTTGATGCTTGGTCTTCCGTTCTTACAGGCTGTGAACAAGCACGATTTGAAAGCCGTACTGGCTCACGAGTTTGGTCACTTAAGCGGTAAACATAGCAATACATCTAAATGGATTTATGGACTCTTCAAACAATGGGCCAATCTGTTTCAAAATATTGGCGAGAAGTCGTTCCTGATTTATCCATTTTTCTCGTGGTACATGCCGCGCTATTTGGCATATTCCATGATTATGATCCGCAATCATGAAAAACATGCAGATGCCGATGCGGTAAAAATTGCTGGAGCTGATGCTTGCGGAAATATGCTTGTATTGGTCGCTTTAAAAGGAAGGCATTTATCAGAGGAGATTTGGACTGAGATTTATAAGAAAGCAAAGTCGCAGGAAGAAGCACCAACAAATGCTTATCACGAAATAGGCGAGAGAATAAACACTCTTCCTAACCGTAAGCTGAGACAATGGCTTGAAGAAGAGCTTAAATATGAGGGGTCTAAAACAGAGACTCACCCCCCTACTCGTGAGCGATTGGCTTTATGCAATCAACTTGAACGATTTGAAAGGATTACAGATGAAGAGTTAGAGAAGTTGGTGGCACCAATTTCTTCAGGTGAATCCGCTGCGGAAGTATTGCTTGGTACTAAACTGCCAGAACTTGTTTCAAAATTAAGTGCTGAGTGGCATTCTCAAACAAGTGAACTCTGGACTGAACGAAATAAGCAGTATCAACTGATGCGAGAAGAGCTGAAAAAGATTGAGGATAAAGAGGAAAAAGAGCCACTTACAATCAATGAATTGAAGCAAAAGGCTTATTTGGTGGAAGAAGTGCTCGAGTACAAAGATGCGGTTCCAATATATCATCAAATATTAGAACGTAACCCTGCTGATGCTCTAGCGAATTTCAATTTGGGCGCATACATTAGTAGAAAGCATAAGCATGAAAACCTTAATGGTGACGACGCTTTACATTATTTAGAGCAGAGTTTCAAAACAGATCTTCGCTTTGCAGAAGCTGCAAAACAGCTAGCTAGTAGCTATTTACGCGAAGAAAAACGTTATGGTGAAATTGAACGTTTCGAGAAGTATGATCCTCAAATTAAAGAAGCTCTCGAGGAACGGGGAACTCTTAAGGATAATGATGAATTTTTATCAGAGGATCTAGAAAAAGAAGAGCTGGAGGCGATTGTTGAAATGTGTCAGTCAATCGAGCAGATTACAGAAATGACTGTTGTTAGAAAGAAGGTCTTGAAGTTCCCCTCATCGAGACATTTTGTTTTGGGCGCGAATGTTCGAGCTGTGGGCGACAAAGACGAATTTCGTCAAAGTATGGCTAACATAATAATGCAGTATTTTAATCAACTGCCAGGTACTAAAAGTGTGGTTGTCTTCGATATGTGGACAAAAAAATTAGAACAAAAGATGAAAGACGTTCCTGGTTCGGTTATTTTTAAGCGCTAAGTCTGAGGTGCGGTCAATGACTGATTTTGGCGAAGGCGAAAGAAGTTTAGGAAAGGTCATTGAATTGAATATGGAAAAGTTGCATCAATCAGGTGCAACTATGGATAATATTGAAAATCAGAATACATACAAAGTTGTTATTGATAGCAATCCAAGCAAAATAGAAGGATCTGTTGGAAGTTATTTACTCGCTCTTCGACCAGGTATGACTCTTTCGCAGGCTGAGAAGGAGCAAGAAAGAATTGAGAGTGCAAAGAAAATAGATGATTTTGGAATTATTGATGACGATGGAAAAATTTACTCAGCCAAGTCCAAAGGAGAGAAAATCGATCTTTTGTGGGTTAAGAGTTTTGAAGTCAGTAATGAATTCGTAAATGCGAAAAAACTTGATTTTAAGCTATTACCTGAGTCTCATAGACAACTACTCAATCAAAAAAATATTACAGTGGAATTTCACAAAGATATTTATAGCTATGATCGAATGCATGGTACTAAATATGCCACCGAGCCGGTTGATGGTTATGATTTAGGATATACAGGAGCCAATGTAGATGTATTTTTTGACAAAGATAGGAAGATAATTGTATCTTTCGAGTACTTTAAGTCTTTCGAATTAAATAGAGTAATTCCAACCGCGTATGTTTCAAATCCAACAGCAAGATTTATACATGAATTTGGTCATGCCTACAGCATGGCTAGAAATTTTGATGTAGAGCTAAATCCTCAGATAATGCAGACCTTTGAATCTATAAGAAGAAATGTCCTGAACTCTCCAGTAACCAACAAAGCATTGAAGTATTTCTCTCAATATCCCATAACCAACTCGCATGGCAAAATAGTTGAGCACCCTGGATTGAGAGAGACGATGGCAGAAATTTACGCATCGCACTTTGGAGGCAGTTCTCAGTCTCAACACGTTCAGAAAAGTCTATTAGAGGTGTATAAACCAATTGAAGAGATCATGACTGAGAATGGGTATTTCAAATGAAACTATTTTTTTTGGTGATTTTTACAGTAATGGGTTGCCTAGAATGCTCACGCTCCGTGTCCGCATTAGACTATCCTATAGTTTTGCTCGAAACAAGAATTATTGTGGATCAACCCAGTTTGATAAGACTATCTGCTGATTGGCAGGCTCATTTAGACAGATTTACCAAGGTTTATGAGTTGAATAAGCAGTCGAATGAATACGCTGAGTTTAAATCAATTCTGGCAAATCGTCATTTTGAACTTTACAAAAACCTGAAGGTATCTTCAGAGCGAAGGCTAAGTGATTTTTTGAAAAAGATTCCCGTAAAATATTCCTTTGCCGTTCAAGATCCAATGCAAAAAAATTGGATTGTTAATAAAAATAATGATGAGTCAATAGATATTGCATTTCGCATTTATAAACCTGAATCAAAGCTAAAAGCCTTTTACAAGTTTAAAAAAGGCGAACCACAATACTCTAAGATTGAAAAGATTGTAGGAATTATGGATTTGAATAGTACAAAAGTAGTCGCACCATTTTTTAACGATCCCATGTTCGAGCAATTATTCACTAAAGAACGTGTATTTTATCAGAATTAGAGACTCGCTCGTTCTGATTACTACTTGACCTTTTTCCATTCGCCGCCGCAGAAGTGAAGCTTTTTCCACTCTCCATCGCGTTTTACGAATACATCAGTGACATGTGATTCGAAAACGGCAGGATTAGCTCCGCCAACTTCTTTTTTCAAGATGAAGCTGACTACTGCTTTTTCTCCATTGATTTTGGCAAAAGGCTGATCGATAGTGTAAGAAATCGCTGGGACTTTCAAGCGTTTTTCTTCGGCTGCTACTTTCGATTTTACGCTTTCAACTATGTTCTCTCTGCCCACAACCGTCTTTTTTGTCACAGCATCATAAGTGGTGCAGTTTTCATCGAGGTGTTTTGCGAGTTCTGCAAAATCTTTTTCTGCTAAAGCTTTCGTTATAACTTTGAGTATATTTATGACTGATTCGCAATCGGACTGCATTGGTTTGGAACAGATAATTGCGCAGGTTGAAGGTTTTTGAGTGTCGCTCAATGTCTCGGCAGATACTGCTGAAACTGCAAAGGATGCAATCAACGTATAGGCGAGCAGGCAGGTTGATAGTTTTTTCAATTTACCTTCCTCTTAGAGCCGCATCAACACTGGTCAAGGCATGATCTGTGTCGCGCAAATATGCTCGCAGACGATCAATGTCTGATTGTAGGTTGGCAATTTGACTGTTTTTCTTATCGATCATTTCTTCTATATCGGAGCGTTGTTTGAGCAATGCATCTCGCGTGGATTTGAGATCTGACTCTACTGCGCTTGTATAGGCATTTACACCGGAAAGTGAAATGCTCGTTAGGGCTACAAACAGCATCAATAAGCCTGTCCAAGCCATTAATTGTGACTTCTTTTCACCCATTTTGCAACCTCATAATTGCCAGGAGCTAGTCATGCTCTAGACTACGACAAATTATTTGATTTTGCACTCTCTTTTCCATTTTGATTGAAAGGCTAGTTTGAACCAGTCTTTGCGCTCTTGACTTGTGTTGCAACTCCTCAACAGCAGGCGCTCTAATTTAGAATTATTCAGCAAGATTGACAACTGTGCGTCGGTGATATTGCTTCCGGAAAAATCCAGCTGTTTTAGGTTCAGCTTTGCGATCGCCTCGATGATTTCATCGTTTAAATTTTGATTTTGTTTCATCCCAAGTTCTTCGAGGTTTTTCAGCTCCGATAACGATTCTATTCCTCTGGCTGAGAACTTGCTTTTAGACAGCATCACTGATTTTAGATTCGATATTTTTGAAATGGATCGCATTTGTTGGTCTGAAATTACTTCTTCTTCTATGTACAGATGTTTGATTTTTGTGGTTTCCAGAGCTTTTATTATTGTGTCGTCTATGGCTTGCAGAGACGACAATTTTAAAAATTTGAGCTTAGGAAATTGTGGAAGTCCAGGCTTTATCGAACCTTTGGGAGTTATTTTTTCAAGCAGTAGTTCTTTTAGTCCTGGTAAATTCACATCATTTAACCAGTCGAGAGTCATCTGGTCACAGCGTAAAGTGAGTTTTTTCAGGTTAGTAAGTCTGGCCAGATAATGCAATCCGTCGTCAGTAATTTTGTCCGAACCCAGATCGAGATTTTCCAAAGCCTTCATTTGAGCGAGATTTGGCATCGCAGCATCAGTCAGCTTGGGCGAAGATATTTCTAGATTTTTTAAATTGTCCAGATTTTTCAAATAGATGATGTTTTGATCTTCGAAATCAGTATCCACAAGGTCGAGCGTGTCTATGTTCTTGTCTTTGAAATTCTTAAAACCACTTCCAGTAAGACTGTCAGAGTTTCTCAAAATCAGGCAATTCTCGCCTTCGTTTTGAAGTAATGGAATTTCGTCATCCACTACAGTTTGATTTTCTCTGAGTTTTAATGTTCTGTATCGACTTTTGTCGATATCTACTTCGGTTTTTAGAAAGAGGTCTTCCTTCTTTCGCGGAATATCGAGCATTCCTTCATGTTTATCAAGTTCAGAATTTGATTTTGATTTAGTGACAAATTTGCTTTGACTTGGCTTAGTACTCTCAGAAATGACTTGTCTAAAAATAAGAATAATCGGTATAAGAATCGAAAGCAGCCCAAGCGCACTTAGAGCAATCGGCAGTGCAGTAATCTTTTTTTTGTTTGAGGTAGGATTTTTCGTGATTTCAGAAACTTGATTGGGCACTTTAGGGGGGTACATAAGATATAGAATTTCTTCTACATTTTTAGGTCTGTTGTTTTTTTCTTTGCTCAGACATCTGTACAAAAGACTTTTAAGCTCTGGAGAAATCTCCACATCATCGTCAATAGGCGGAACTTCTTCATTCTTGTGCATTGAAAGGGTTTCTATTACCGAATTTCCGCGAAAGGGTGGATGACCAGTTATCATCTCAAACCATAAGCATCCAAGGCTGTAAATGTCCGATTGGATTCCAGCAGATTCGCCTACAATTAATTCTGGGCTCATATAAGCCGGAGTACCAACCAGTGCTCCAGTTTGGGTTAATTTGCCATCTGTATTTACTAATCCAGCCATTCCAAAATCCAATAGCTTGAGTTGAACAGAGTCTTTCTCTTCATTCAAAATTTGTACGTTGGCTGGCTTTAAGTCGCGGTGGATAACACCATTTTTATGGGCAAAGTCGAGTCCTAAACAGATTTGTTTAACTATTTCAGTCACGTAATCCGACTGCAGTGGTCCATCAGAAATCACGTCGGCTAAACTTTTGCCTTCTAGTAATTCCATCACCATATAATGCTGTCCTTCGCTATTCAAACCGAAATCGAAGATGTTGCAAATATTGGAATGTTTGAGTTTGCCTGCGGCTTTTGCTTCTTTTTGAAAGCGAGCAATAGCTAATTCGCTCGACTCTTTGTGTAAGACTTTGAGCGCGAATTCTTTGTCTAGCAGAGTGTCACGCACCCTAAAAACTTTCCCGACACCACCTTCTCCTAAAAGAGAAATGACCGAATATCTGTCGTTGAAAGATTTTGGTGGCGCCACTTTGAAAAATTCCGTTTAGTCTTTTTGGTTCATTTTTAGAATCTGCAAAATGAATTTCTTTTGTGCCTGAAT
>CAZFKB010000038.1:18981-26316 GCA_964519785.1 uncultured Candidatus Obscuribacterales bacterium
CGCATAGTCAAGGACGAATAGCCTCGTTTCGCGAAAACCTCATAACTGTTAGCCAGAAGTTCTTTCTTGTATTCTTCATGGTTGACTATTTTAGGCATGGCGAATAGTCTAACACGTTGTTTTCATTCACAATTTTACCTTCTTCCATTTTGACAATTCGGTCGGCGACGTCGAGTATCCGGTTGTCGTGAGTGACGAGAATTATGGCTGTTCCATCGCGTTTTGCCATCTGGTGCATGAGACCCACTACTTTTCTTCCTGATTGACTATCAAGAGCTGCTGTAGGCTCATCAGCTAGAATAAGTCTTGGTCTTCTTGCAATAGCGCGAGCTACTGCTACTCTTTGTTTTTGTCCACCAGAAAGACTATCTGGATAGCTTTTGAATTTGTGTTCCAGACCGACTTCACAAAGACATTCTCTTGCTCGGGCATTGATTTCCTGTTCATTTTGATTGGTGTTGAATTGAAGTGACATCGAGACATTTTGTTCGGCGGTTAAAAATGACAGTAAGTTATGTGCTTGAAAAATAAATCCAATTTCTCGACGAACTTGCACCTGGGTATCATAATCTGCCCCTACAAGTTCTTTATTGAGAACTTTTATGCTGCCACTATTTGCGGTGCGCAGTCCTCCAATTAAAGTTAAAAGTGTAGTTTTGCCAGAGCCAGAAGGTCCAGTAAGAATTATGATTTCGCCAGCTGATACACTCAAATCAATAGAGTGCAGCACTTGTTTTTGAGTCTGACCTTCGCTAAAAAAATAGTCTAATTTGTTTACTTCGATGAGCATGACTGATCCTCCTAAAAGAGTGTTGCCGGATCGGCTTTTTTCAATTTGCGCATGGCTACACAGGCTGAAACCATACACATGCTAAGAGTCAAAATGAAAACTAGAATGGCTCTTGGCGTATTCATGAAAACGGGCATTCCTGTTGCGGCGCTGGACAAATCATAAATATAGAATGACGCAAAAAGTCCAGGAATGAATCCGATGATAGATAGGATGAATGCTTCTTGTGCCACTATAGCTAGAAGTGCATTATCTGTGTAACCTATTGCTTTGAGTGTGGCGTATTCAGGCAAGTGATCTATTACGTCTGAAGACAAGATTTGATATACAATTACTACTCCTACGACAAAACCTACGATCACTCCAAGTCTGAATATAAAAGCAACACCTGTGCTTGTTTCCCAGTAGACTTTATCTATCTCGCCCAGTTCTTCTCTCGTTCTTATAGAGACTGTATTTCCGCAAAGCTGAGATAGTGATTCTTTGATTTTTTCCAGAGAGTATCCCGGTTTGATTTTAATTACACCAATTTCTATTTGGTTTGCAAATCTATGTGGATAAAGCTCTAGAAATGTTGAATCGCTGCACAAAACATTACCGTCGGCAGTAAATGAAGTTCCTAGTTTGAAGAGTTTTTTTGCATGTACTCTTTTATCGTTGAGTTCGGTAGAAACAGTCAGTCCTCTCTTAACATCTTCAGCTATTCTGCCAAATTCGGGTCGTGAACTGCGGTCGAAAAAGACCGTGCCAAGGGCATTTAATTCATTGGTATCACTTGTTTCGGGAAATAGAATAGAAGGATTGTCTGGCTTAATACCAAAAACTAGAATTGCTCTCTTGACTTTGGTTTGGGGATTTTTCCAGTCACCTCTACCTATTCTCAGTTCTTTGACAGATTCGACACCTTCTACGCCAAGCGTCCTGTATAGTTTGCTTCTAGCAAAACTTCTTATTGAATACAGAGTTTCAAAGTTAGGATTAACCATTACAAGTTCGCCAGCCAAATATTTGTATGGTGCGCGGGCACTGTCATAAAGCGCTCCTTCAAAGCCCAGCTGCACGAAAATAAGTACACAGGCAAAAGCTATTCCCAAAAGAGCTGTGATCATTTTGGTTTTTTGTCGGCTCAACTGGCGCCAAGCAAGTGACCATAACAAAGGAGAAGACGTCATATTCGTTTTTCTCCTGCTATAGAAATTTGAACTTGAGCGTTAGTCAGATTTTGAACTTGTTTGTTAGACGATTTGTCTATTAATATTTTTGCTTCAACTACTCGGTCGTCAAAATTTTCGCCAGGTTGGCTTGAGAAGACTTTCTGCTTAATTAGTTTGTAACCGACTTCATACACTTTGCCTTTAACCGGCGTCGAAATAGCGCTACCAGATATAGTGGCAGTGTCGCCGACTTTTATTTTGTTTACATCGGTCTCATAGACTTCTGCAACTGCTACCATCGAGCTTGTTTTGCCCATTTCAAACAGAGTCTTATTGGATGCAGATTCTCCCTGTTTTGTTATGACCTTTATTACCTGTCCATCCATAGGTGCTCGAACAAGAGTTAGCTCATATTGTTGTCTAATTTTTTCTGCGTTTGCGCTTGCTGCTTTTACTTCGGCATCGGCGTAGGCAATGTCGCATGGTCTTATTTCAGCTATTTTTTCGTAAGTAGCTTTGGCTTCATTTATTTGTGCAGTCAGAGTCTGGTTTAATCTGTCTTTTTCAGCCAAGGCTTCGCTCAAGCGGCATCTGCTCGATTCTAGTGCCAATCTTTTGGCATCGTACTGCGATGCTGTAACTGCGCCCTGACTTACAAGGGAGTAAAAGCGATTGTATTCGCTTTCATCAAAAGCGACTTGAGCACGAGATCTTTCAACTATTTTTGAACACTCGCGATTTTTACCTTCAAGCTCCAACAAAAGACGTTCTATTTCTGCTTTTTGAGCAAATAATTCTCCTTGTTTTGCTCCTGCCTTTACCCGCTTCAGCTGGGCGTAAGCAACGCTAATTCGCTCGACGGCTTCTGCAAGCTCAGCTTTTACTTGTTTGCTTGATTCCATAACTGCTACGACTTGACCCTTTTTGACGTTGTCACCATCTTTTATATAGAGCTCGCCGATTCGCTCGTTCGATAGAGCGGCGGAAACTGCCACATTGATTACTTCGCCCAGAGGCTCCAGTCGTCCCAAACAAGTGACATTGGTGATTTTTTCTTGGGGCAAGTTTTCGGTTATTGAAGTTGTGGCGCATTCGGGCGTCTTTATTAGATGAGATGCCAGAGTCGAACCGCCTATAAGAAGGGGCAAGGTGAGGGATAGGACTATTTTTAATACTTTTGACATGACGCCGCCTCGAAAATAAAAAGGGGTCTTGTTTTATTTATAACAAACGTTCGAAATAAAATCAAGAGGGGGGCTTGGGATGTCCAGTAAAGCTAAAGCGGTTGAGTCTCGAAACGCTTGACATCTGGGACTTTCAGTAATAATGTTGAAGGTTGTCTATATCTTTGGTCATAACCCTTACTAGATGGCTTTAACTCCCCCAGATACGCCTGTTGAGGCTTCTAATGTTGCTGAGCAACCCACCGATAATTCGTTGGGGCGCACAGACAATTCTTTGACAGCTAATGTTGGTTTTGATTCCGGCAGAGCCTTGAGAGATCTTTTTGCAAGTGTTAACAACAGAGATGGACTGACTCAAATTAATGATGTGTTCAAATCAATGCGTGAGGCACCATCTGCGGTGATGGGTGCTTTTCCTGCTGCCGGAGATTTACTGGGAGATATAGGCAGGGTACAGCTTGCGCAGGGACCTGTTGGAACCAGAAATGATGGTGGTCCCGATATTCAGCTTGCCCAGCGTGGTGAGCGCGGAAGAGTGGGTGATCGCACGCTTCCAGGAGGTTTGACTCCTGCTTTTGTAAAAGAGATCAAGGATACATACGGTGTTGATATTTCTGTGCAAGGCGGCAAATACAACCTGTCATATAAAGCTGATGGTATGGCACAGTCTGTTCCTATGGATCTTCCTTTATCATCTGACTCATTGCCTAAAATCAAAGAAAATCTTGCACAACTTACACAAGAGCGTATCAAAGCAATCGAGACAAAATTCGGAATTACAATTAAGCGTCCCGGTGAATTTGCGGGGAATCAGCGGGATCTCTGTCGTTTAAATAAAGACGAACGTCCTGTAGAAAATCCAAATGATCCTAATGCTATTCGGTCAAGACAACCAAGTCTCCCTGAGCTTTACGCGCTCGAGAATGCGCTTTCAACCACTGCGCCTAGTCAAAGAACGACAGATGGCAAGCCTTTAGAAGTCATATTTGCAGACAGAGCTCCACTTAAAGATCGAACTGGCGAAAGTCAAAACCATCTTGCTTCATACAAACGTCCGGAAAGTCCAGAAGATACAGCCAGGCTCTTCATATATCCTTCTGCAGCAAAATCTCCACCCACAGATAAAGATGCTCAAAGACCAGGAGAGAGTCTGGCTTATACCATTCGCCATGAAATTGGTCATAATCAGCAGCATAATGCATATCCAGATGCAAATTTGCCTGAATCTGTTTTGAAAGAGCTTGGATTTATTCAATTTGCAAATCCACGATATCCAGCAAATCCAGATAAATATAGTTGGGCAATCCAAACTCGCGACGGACGTTTTTTTGCAAGGTCAGAGCCAGACTGCAAAGATGCTGGTGGAAACTGGTATCAAGTGGATAGGGATGGCAATCCGCTTGGTCGTGATGGTAAAAAAGTCTCTGATCCATCACAAGCAGTAAAACTGAGCGATGATGCCATGGATAGAATGACCTCGCGTAATTTTCCGACAGGATATTATCATTCGCCGCTTGAAGTTTTGTCAGAAGGATTTGCAGCTATGACAGGCAGCGCTAAAAGCCGAGAATCTTTGCGCACTCGATTTCCGCATGTCTACAGAGCTTTGCAAACTTTAGAGCAGGCGCAAAGTGAGGCTTTAGATAGAAAGAAATAATTTGAATCGATGTTCAGATCAATTTTTTCGATGCTTCCAGCTTTAGTAGCAATTACTATTTTGTCAGGTTTTGATCTGGCTCCCTGTTTTTTAAACTCGGGAGAAATCATTAAGCGCAACGAAAATTGTGTTGAATTTTCGTTTGAATGGCAGGCTCATATGCAGAGATATAAGTCTTTCTATAAATTCAATAAGAATGAAAGACGTTATTCTGAGTTGTTTTCTGCCATTGGAAATTCTTCGCCTAAAATCAAAAAGAATTTTGTAACGCAAAAGAACAGGAAAAAACTTAGCCTCATTCTTCAGAAAGAGAAACCCAAGAAAACTTTTTCTCTCAATTGAGAATTTAGTGATATTTAGAGACCAGAGAAGTTAGGTCCAGATCCTTGTTCGGTTGGTTTGACACGAAGGTTGACTTCTGGGCATACAATTTCGCAAGTGCGGCAGTGTACGCAGTTCTCAAGCGACATACCGTGTCTTTTAACTTCGTCGATTATATCGACGCGGTGAACTTCGGCGGTACAGTCAGCAACACAAGGCGTTGTTTTATTCAAGCTTTCGTACTTATTAATGCACTTGACGCAAGTTTCAGAATTGAACTCATCGATATGCTGGTTGCCTTCATGATATTTGGTGGCAGCATAGAAAACCGCATCAGGACGAGAATAAATAGTCGACTTGTCGTAAGGCGGCTCGTCGTATTTTGGAGCCACGAATCCAGGATCGATATATTTGTAATCGTGCTGGTATGAAATTGGACCGATATCGAATTTGCCTTCAATCAATCCAAGTGAGCGGATACCATCTTTGGTGGCACCAAGAGGGTGCTTGAAGAATACTTTCATACCGCCAATCCAGGCATTGGATTTGTCGATACTATGCGCGATATCAGGCAGATATTCTTGCAAAAGTTTGTCGTTTTCGATGAAAGCATAGCGGAAATATCTGTTTTTGAAGAGTTCTTTGATAACGAAACTGTCTTCCAATCGTTTTTGATAAGGAGCCAGAGCTTCTGTTGAAGTATCGTTCTTGAGCAATGCGTCGTACATTACTTCGGCTGCGATGTATCCGCACTCCAAACTTCTGTCGATTCCAGCTAGATTTTTTACATCGAGAACGCCCAGAGCATCACCAAGTAACAGAGCGCCTGGGACTTGGAATTTCTTAGGCAAGCTGTAATAACCACCTTCGGGAAGAAGAGCGGCACCATATTTCAAAAGCTTTCCACCTTTGAGCAGTTTTTGCAGCCAGGGGTGCTTTTTGTATTCTTGCAATTTTTGCTGAGGATTCATATTGGGGTCTTTGCTGTTCAAGCTGATGACCATACCAATAGTGAGTTTGTTGTCTTTCATTCCATAGACAAATCCACCGCCGAATGTTCCATCAAGCAGTGGGAAGCCCAGTGTATGCCAGACTTTACCTTCGTAATTGCCTTCTACCTGCCAGACTTCTTTGACTCCGACAGACCAGATTTGAGGACAGTCGCGCAGTTTGTAGTGATCGACTACATCGCGTGAGATAAATCCTTTGTCACCAAATGCGGTGTATTTGCCATAGACATAATCGTCTTCTGACGTCGCGTTTTCAGTAACGGCAACACCTACTACACGCTCGTTTTCGATAGCGACTTTGTGAGCAGAAAATCCAGTGAAGAAATCGATAGTGACATTGGTCACTTCTTTTGCTTTTTCTTCAATCTGATTAGCCATCCAGGCGGTTACGTGCGAAAGGCTCAGTACCAGATAACCCTG
Organism: uncultured Candidatus Obscuribacterales bacterium; assembly: GCA_964519785.1. GTDB lineage: Bacteria > Cyanobacteriota > Vampirovibrionia > Obscuribacterales > Obscuribacteraceae > Aved-18. The sequence continues at coordinate 25,518 of CAZFKB010000038.1, forward strand.
TTTATCGAAAGATTTTGGACAAAGTTTTGCAGGAACATCGAATTTTTCTTTGACACCAAGAACAGAGAAAGCACTATCGGTGCAAGTGGCTTCGATTGGAAAACCGATTTCTTTGTAATTGGGCCAGATTTTTTGCAATATATGAGGATTGGAAACAGCACCGCTCATAACATGAGCGCCGAATTCTTTTCCTTTTTCGATAATTGCAATGGTAAATTCGCGGTCGCTGCCTTTAGCCAATTGCAAGAAATGGTAGGCTAAAGCCAGGTTAGACGGGCTTCCGCCAACCAGTAATAAATCATATTCAATGCGCTCCGACAACTGCCTTAACCCCCGAACTATCTAGATTTTGAGTACTGTCTTTTCCGTCTTGTGCTGCCTTGAACTGCTTTATCAGCTCCGGCAAAATTTGATAAACATCTCCTACGATGCCGTGATCGGCAAAGCCGAAAATAGGAGCGTCGGGATCTTTGTTTACAGCAATGATGGTGGCAGATTTCGACATCCCCACGCGGTGCTGGATGGCACCAGAAATTCCACATGCAATATAGAGTTTGGGACGAACAGTTTTACCTGTTTGACCGACCTGATGCTGATACGGAATCCAGCCAAGGTCTACGACTTTGCGCGATGCACCAATTGCAGAATGTTCAAAACATCCAGCTAGTTCTTTGAGCAATTCAAAGCCCTCGGCTGTTCCAAGTCCAAAGCCACCAGCGACAATCACTTCGGCATCGTCTAGTTTGACGCCTTTAGAAACTTCGCGCACTATGTCTTTTACTTTCAATCTGAAATCTTC